>CAZXTK010000023.1:0-12656 GCA_964643665.1 uncultured Campylobacterales bacterium | reverse complement strand
ATTTATAAGGTGTGTTTGAGAAAATACTCATATACAAACAAAGGAAACCAATGAACAAAAAATTAGCCGTATTTTTCGACTGCGAAAACATTAGCCCAAAATACATAGATGATCTTATGAATAAATTAGCAAGCGAGGGAGAAGCTATCATCAAGCGAGCCTATGGAGATTGGCGAGATGATAAACTAAAAAACTGGGATAAGCTTATACGAGACTGGGCAATTAGTCCAATTTATACTAATTATTACAAAAAACCAAATGACAACACTCCAAATAACAAAAAACAAGAAGAAGACAAAAACATAGGCAAAAATGTAAGCGATTTTGCAATAGTTATTGATGTTATGAATACAATCAACCAAAAAAAAGCAGATATTATTGTGCTTGTTAGTAGTGATAGTGATTTTACTACATTAGCCGTGGAGATTAAATCGCAAAGCTTTGGGATTATTGGCTGTGGCGAGAAAAAAACCCCAGCTACTTTTCAAAATGCTTGCTCTACCTTTATACAACTTCCTATAAAAGAGCAAGTTCCAGCTAAAAAACGAGCAAAAGCAAATAGCAAACAAAGCAATGAAAACGAAGAGAGTAAATACACAAAAGATGAGCAAAAGCTCATAAACATATTAAAAGATGCAATCAATAGAAACAAAAGAGATGATGGCTCTGCTTTGGTGGCACAAATTGGAGTGTTTTTAAAAAACAAAAACTCCACTTTGATTGCAAGTAATTATGGGCATAACTCTTGGGGCGGGATTTTTAAATACTTTGAAGATGAGTTTGAAATATCATATCAAGATGAATACAAACATCAAATGTGTGTTAAGATAAAGTAAAAAAGCAGATAATTTAGTGCTGGTTAAACTTGTTTAACTCTTTGCTAAATTGCTCTGGTGTTAGTTTGTTGTGGCTTACTTTTTTGGTAAGTTCTAAAATAGTGCTAATCACATGTGGTTGTATATAGCCAGGTATTCGTATCATTTTGTTGTAATTTGTGTCAAAAACAATTATTGTTGGAGTGCCTCTAACCTCATAGTATCTTGATAATTGTTGAGCGCTTACACTAACACTTTCATTGCCATATACAAACTGCTCATTTTGCCCACCATTTATAGTGTATATTCTAAATTGTTTTGCAATCTTGTGCAATTTCGGGTTATTTTCTAAGTCATTTTTTAATTTTGCACAATAATGACAATAATCACTATCAAATATAATCATAGCGCCATTCTCGTTTGGCATTATGTATTTGCTTTTTTCAAAAAACTCGGCATAAAGACTTGTGTTTAGAGATAAAATAGCTACAATAGCTAAAATAAATATTTTTGTTGTTTTAATCATAATTTATTTTAACATAAAATGATTAAATATATAATGCTAACCACAAAAGGGGCTATATGAAATATGAGATTTCTTATCAAAAGCAAGGCAAGATAAAAATCAAAATTTATGATGCCCCTTCGCAAGAAGAGTTAGAAAAATACTATAAATTGCCTAAAAATATAATTGCCATAAAGACACTTAGTAGCAATATAGATGTTTTATCTTGGATCAAGCATTTAGACAATCGCATAAGTCATGAAGATATTATTGAGCTTTTTGCACAAATTCAAACAATGCTTCATGCCCACCTTAGCATTAGTGAATGTGTTAGCTTATTAAAAACACTAAATTCTAAAAAGCCAATACAAGATATATTATCAAATATGCATAAAACCTTGCAAGAAGGCAAACCTATTTATACTGCATTAGAGCCATTTGAGAGACAAGTTGGTATTGTGCCTATTTTGTTTCTGAAGTTAAGTATTTATGGTATTGAGATAAAAGATTGTATTAATGCGCTTGTTGTGGTGCTAAAACAAAACAAAAAATCACGCGATAAAATAATACAAGCTCTTAGTTATTCATTTGTTTTATTTATGAGTTTGATTATTTGTATGATTGTTATCATTGTATATGTATTGCCAAACTTTGAGAGTATTTTTGCACAGCTTAAAGGCAATTTGCCCTTGCCTACTACTATTCTTTTGGGCATTAGAGATGTTTTTGTGTTTTATTATCCTTTGATTTTGTTTTTTATTGGTGTATGTATTGGCGGTTTGTGGTATCTAAATCGCAACTATACTTTGCATATCCACAAATTTGTGGCTACCAAATTATGGATAATATCATCTCTTTTGAGAACCTTTATATCGTATAGATTGTTTTTATCAATTAGCGTATTGATAGATGCCAAATATAATTTTCAAGAGTCACTAAAACAAGCAAACCTTACAACTTCAAATAAGTTTATATTTAACGAGGTGGAGCATATTGCTATGGCTATCAAAAAAGGCGTGAGGGTAGATAAAGCTTTTGGCGACTCAATATTAAGCGATGATATAACCTGTAAGCTATTAGCAATAGCACAAAATACAGGACATTGGCAGAGGTGTTTGAATGACTTAGTGAAAATATACAACAAAAAACTAAACAAACAAATCAAAACCCTCTCAGCTGTGATTGAACCTGCATTTATTTTTGTATTGGCTGGTGTGATATTGTGGCTTGTAATGGCTGTTATGTTGCCTATGTGGAGCTTGGGAGGTAGCTTGGGGTGAGAGAGATTGGCTTAAATTGATATAATTATAAATAAAATATAAACCACAAAAGCAAAAGCACAAACAATGACAAAGAATACTACAAGCACAATTTACGAAGATGATGATTTTTATATCATACAAGAGAGTACTCAAATTCCGTGGGTGATAATACACACAAAAGAGCCATACAAAGAATTGCACGATATGAGCGATGAGATGTATTTTAAGCTAATGAAACTAACTAAATATGTAAGCAAGATAATGAGCGAGTTTTATGAGTGCGATAAGATAAATATTGCTTCTTTTGGTAATTATCTACCGCGGGTACATATACATATTCAAGCAAGGTTTGTAGATGATGAGTATTTTCCAAATTCTATGTGGGGAGAGAAAAAGCGATACAGGGTTGATTTAGGGCTCAAAGACTTTGCTTTATTTGTTGCAAAACTACAAGAGCTAAAAAATATTTAAAAGATAAACTTTTAATTTAAAATACCATAGCCCCAATATTTCGTGTAATATTTTACGCGAGGCAGATAAATGTTCTAAGCGTGGCAGATATGCTATATCGTATTTTTCTATTTTTGAGCTAATATCACTTGATGTAATAAATTTTAAATTATGTGCTTTAAAAATAGCCACTGCTCTTTTTATGTGGTAATTAGAAGTCGTTAGCACAAAGGTTTGATTGCCTATAAAGTTTTTTATGGCTTGTGCTTCTTGTGATGTTGTTTTGGGCTCTTGCAATGTAATAATGCTATCTTGTGGAATATTTGCGACTGCAAGTAGCTTTTGTGTTATGGTAGCACCATCTTTATAACCAGTGGTAATAATATCTACATCTAAATCTTGTTGTTTAAACATATAAAAAAGCCTAACACCCTCCCAAGCTCTCTCTTTGCCAACTCCTCCTAAGATAACAATATATTTAATATCTTTGTAGTCATTGTAGTAGATCTCATCTATTTGGGTGGTATTTGTAATGTAATAATTAACTAATTTATTGCTTATGATGGGGGTTGATAGTGCATATAGCGCAAAAATACATACAAATAAAATAATTTTGATTTTTAAATGTTTTTTGCCATCAATTAAATACCAAGATATGAGCAATAAAAGGCATATCAAGCTAAACGGCTCTAATAAATACCCAATAATTTTTTTTACATAAAATAACATTTATTGAGCGATAATTTTTTGTATTTCTTCTTTTATAAATTCGCAAAACAAGTCGCTATTATTTACACATGTGCAAACTCTACAATCAACAATTTGCAACTCTCTTGCAATTTGCTTATATTCAATGCCCAATTCCAAAACACTCTCACTATTGTCAAGCGCAAAAGAAAGCGGCACCAATATTATTTTGCTTTTTTGAAACCTTTTTATCTCATCTTCTAATGATGGCTCTAACCACGGAATAGCCCCCACTTTTGATTGATAAGCCAATGTTATAGATTTAAACCCTATATCGTATTCTAAAAACATTTCATCTAATATTTGTATTTGTTTTTTTATATGCTTCTCATATGCTTCTTTTTTAGCTATATGTTTTGGTAGTGAATGTGCACAATAAATTAGATTATACTCATTAAAGTTTAATTTATTTTTGATTATAGTTTGCACAACGGCTTTATTGTAAATTTCATTATCATAAAAAGGTTTTATTACTTTTATACTCTCAAAGCTATCTTTTGCACATTCTTGAAACTCCTCTATGCTTGATAGCACGGTTGTTGTAGAATAATGAGGGTAGAGCGGCAATAAAATAACATCTTTTACGTCATTTTTAATCAATTGTTCTGCCACATCTTTTGCGCGCGGTTTTGTATATCGCATAATATACACAATATCCATATTTAGCAATTTTTGTAGCTTAGATATAAGAGCCTCTGTGTGATCATATATGGGGCTTTTGCCTATTGCTTTGTAGCGCTCCCATACTTTCTCTAATCTTGTTGCTATTATTATGTATTTTAAAAACAATCTTATAAGCGGGTTGGTTACAATATATTTATCGCTAAACATATTAAACAAAAACTCCCTAAGCTCATCTTTTCTTCTTGCCCCGCCCATATTTAAAATAACTAATGTAGGTTTATTGTTTGTTGTATTTGTTTGTTTTGCCATTTTATATCCTAGGTGCCTCATAGTCTTTGTAGGCTAATTTAGTAGCCTCACACAATAGTTTATCAGCTCCATTTTTTATCATTTTTTGTGCTAATTGTGTGCCTAAGCTTTCTATATTGCTTTCATTCTTATCGCAACTTATGCTATCACTCATCATATGTGTGCCATCTGTGTAGCCTATTTTTGATTTTATACAAATATTATTGCCATCAAAATATGCAAAAACCGCCACAGGCGAGGAGCAACTTGCATTTATGCTAGATATAAAATCTCTTTCTAATTTCGATAGAAGATAGCTTTCATCATCGTTTAAAAAGCTAAGAAACTTGCTAAGCTCTTTATCTTTGCTTAAAACCTCAATCCCCAAAGCACCTTGTCCCATAGGTGGTAGTATCTCGCTAATCTCAAAGCGTTTTACATACGGAATAACTCTATCAAGCCCCAATCTCGCCATACCAATAGAAGCTAAAATAATACAATCATACATACCATCTTTTAGTTTTGCTATTCTTGTATTTACATTGCCTCTAAGTTCTTTTATTATGATGTCATTTCTTATAGCTTTTAATTGCATTGCTCGTCTTAGAGAAGTTGTGCCTACAATTGCATTTTTGGGCAACTCATCAAAGCTTTTGTATTTATAAGAAAAAAAACTATCCCCACAATCGCCTTTTTTACTAATAGCTACAAGGTTAAACCTATCATCAAGAATTGAAGGAACATCTTTTAGGCTATGAACACATAAATCAGCCCCACCGCATAAAAGCTCATTTTCAAGCTCTTTGGTAAAATGGCTTTTTCCGCCTACGAGTGCTAATGGCTTATCTAAAATCTTATCGCCAGTAGATACAATTTTGTTTAAAACAACTTCAATATGCGGGTATTTGTCTGTAATTTTATTTTTTATGTAGTTTGCTTGCCAAAGAGCTAACTCGCTAACTCGTGTAGCGATAGTTAATTTTGTAATTTTATTATGATTATGAGGCATTAAAGTTGCAAATGCATTTTGCTTATTTATAGTTTTTAAAATCTTTTGGGTTAGATGTAAATTCTCCATTTATAAATACAGTTGGTGTGCCACCTACATCTACTTGATTACCCATTTTTATATCTTCATCTACCATAGCTTTTGTCTGTTTTGTATAAACTTGTTTGATTGTATATTTTGTGCCTAATGCTTTGTTGACTGATTTGAGTATTTTTTCTTTATCTTTTTCATCTGGCAAAAAGTATTTGTTAAAGTTTGCAGTGTATATTTTATATTCTACATCTTTCATACCATCTTTATTGGCACGAGCCATAATTTGTGAAATAAAATAAGATGCTTTATGCAACTGAGTTAGAGGAAAGTGAAAATAATAAACAGCTATGTTTTTGTGTTTTTTAGCATATCTAATCAAATCAGGATTCAACCCTTTGCAATATGGACAAAGAGGATCAGAGAAAACAACTATTTTTGTTTTTGCATTTTTAGCGCCTACAATTCTTCTTTTGTCATCATAGTATTTTTTGCTCAATGGCGGGTGTAGTTTATCTTTTAAATTTTTATTTGTTTTTATGTCAAATAATTCTGAGGTAATAACTTTACCATCAGAAAAAAGTATATCCTTTGCATTGTTAGTTTCATTGGTGCTTTTATTTTTGAATCTTACATCAAAACTATACACAAACCAATTATTATGTTTTAGATCTCTTGCATTGTTTAGCTTTAAACCCAAAACTTCAATATATGTATTTTTAGAGAGTCTTTTTTTCTCATAAGCTATAACATCATCCTTTGTGTTTGCTTGTAAATAGGCAAATAAGCAAGTAGTAAGCAATATCAGTATTCTTTTCATCATATTCCTTTAAGTTTAAGTATGGTTATGTGTTGTGATTATAGCTTATTATGCTTAAAGCCACAAAACATATCGTATATGGTTTTTAGCATATTTATGTAATAATTACGCCAATAAAAAAGGATAAAACATTGTTATTTTTAGAGTATTTAAACAATTTAGACATTAAATTATCAATTGCAATAAATTCTTTTAACTCTCCATTTTTTGATAAAGTTATGGTAGCTGTTAGTGAGCCTAATTATTGGTTGCCTTTATATGCTTTGATTATTTTTGTTTTAGTAAAACATTACAAAAAAAACGCGGTTGTTGTGATAGTAGCTTTGGGAGTGGTAGTTAGTTTATGTGATAGTATTACTTTTTTAATCTTTAAGCCACTGTTTGGTGTCTTAAGACCTTGCCATAATATAGAAGTCTCGCCATTGCTTCATTTATTGCCAGATATTTGCGGCGGCAGATATGGGTTTGCTAGCTCTCATGCTGCCAATATTACCGGAGTGGCTACATTTTTGTATTTATTATTAGGACATAAATACAAAGCTATGAAATTAGCATTTGTGATGGCATTTTTAGTGTGCTATTCTCGTGTATACTTGGGCGTTCATTATGTAAGCGATGTAGTTGTAGGTGCAATATTAGGAGCAGTTATTGCCAATTTGATTTTTAGATTTTTAAAACATTTATATAAAAATATAGCTAAAATATCACAAAGTAAAATTTTATATTTTAAACAAAAAACTACCCCAACTAAAAAATAAAAAAGGAATTAAATGATAAATTTTAAACCAACCCATTATGTGCAAAATTGTATTTTAGCTATTTTGTTTTTGTTTGTTGCACCAGCACAAACATCTGCCAAAACAGCTAATACAACCAAAACGCCATTAGAGTCATTTGCAAAGTTTCAGCAAGTTTTAAGCGTCATTGATGAGGCATATGTTGATAATATTACTCTTGATACTATGATAAATTATGCAATCAAAGGTCTTATGAGCGAGCTTGATGCACATTCTGCATATCTTGATACAAGAAGTTATTCTAAAATGACATCAGATATGAAAGGCGAGTTTGGAGGGCTTGGCATAGTAATAAGTATGAAAGATGGCGCCCTTACTATCATATCGCCAATAGATGACACCCCTGCTTCAAAAGCAGGACTAAAAGCAGGGGATATTATATTGCAAATTGAAGGTGAGTCCACGCTATCTATGACTATAAACGACGCAGTTGATATAATGCGAGGCAAACCTGGCACTAAAATTACAATAACAATTGTGCGAAAAGGTGAGAGTAAGCCACTTAATTTTACTATTACAAGAGGCATTATCAAAGTAAAATCAGTAACTGCTAAAACCATAAATAAAGATATTTTGTATTTACGAATAAGCTCTTTTGATGCTGTAGTTTCAAAACAATTAAAAAAGCATATAAAAGCGCATAAAAATACAAAAGGTATTATTCTTGATTTAAGAAACAACCCGGGTGGATTGTTAGATCAAGCTATTAAAACAGTTGATTTATTTGTAGATAAGGGAGTGATAGTATCACAACGAGGAAGAGATAAATCCAAAGAGAGCTTTTATAGAGCTAAAAAATCTACAACTATTACAAAAGCACCTTTGGTTGTGCTTGTAAATGGCGGTAGTGCGAGTGCGAGTGAGATTGTAAGTGGGGCCCTGCAAGATCTAAAACGAGGGGTTGTTGTTGGTCAAAATACATTTGGGAAAGGCAGTGTGCAAGTTATAATACCTATTACAAAAGACAGAAAAGAAGCTATCAAAATAACAACGGCTAAATACTATCTACCAAGTGGCAGAAGCATACAAGCCAAAGGCATTGTGCCAGATATACAAGCAATTGGTGGTGAGAGTTTGCACCCTAAAAAAGATGAATTTAGCATAAAAGAAAAAAACCTAAAAAAACACCTACAAGGCGAGCTTAGTAAAATAGATAAAAAAACAAAACAAAACAAGCAAAACAAGAAGCCAAAAAAACAAAACAAAAATATAATAACACAAGAGCAAGTTTATAATGATAATCAACTAAAAGTAGGATTAGATTCGCTTAAAGTGTTAATTCTTATGAGAAATGATAAAAATGAATAAAGGTAAACTGCTATATGAGGGAAAAGCCAAGGAGATTTATGAGAGTGATGATGAGAATGTATTGATAGCATATTTTAAAGATGATCTTACCGCATTTAATGGCGCAAAAAAATCAAGTGCTATTGGTAAGGGTGCTCTTAATTTGTCTATTTCTGCTGCATTGTTTGAGCTTTTGCATGATAATAAAATAAAAACACATTTTATAAAACAATTAGATGCTAATAATATGGCAATTGTCAAAAGCGATGTTATTTTGATAGAAGTCATTGTGAGAAACATAGTCACAGGATCGCTATCAAAAAAATACGGGATAAAAGATGGATTGGTGCTTGATAAGCCTTTGGTTGAGTTTGATTATAAAAACGATGATTTGAATGACCCAAAATTGCATGATGATTTGTGTATGGTGCTTGGTTTGGTTGATAGCAAAGATGAGCTTGACTATTTAAGAGCGCAGTCTCTTAAAATCAACAAAATACTTAGCGATTTTTTTGACAAAAAAGACATAAAGCTTGTTGATTTTAAATTAGAGTTTGGCAAAGATGCTAACGGAGAGATTATACTAATAGATGAGCTTTCACCTGATAATTTTAGACTTTGGGATAAAAACACAAACCAAAAGTTGGATAAAGATGTTTTTAGAGATAATTTAGGCGATTTGATTGGAGCATATAGTGAGGTGTTAAATAGGATTGAGCATTAAAATTATTGTTGGCGCAAAAGTGTGAGCATAAACTACAATGGGGCTTTGCCCCATGTAAGAAACACGAACGATAAGGAGAAACAAACCCCCACACGGTGGGGCGTGAGTTATGAATTACAATGGGGCTTTGCCCCATGTAAGAAACACGAACGATAAAATAAAAAACGAAAGGTCAAAAATGAAAGCAATAGTAACAATGCATTACAAGCCAAGTATTTTAGATGATGAGGGCAGGGCAATTTGCTTATCTCTAAACTCATTGGGCTATAATGAGGTAAATGATGTAAGAGTGTCTAAACAATTAACAATAACCATTGATGCAAAAAATGCAGATGAAGCATTTGCAAAAGTAGATGAAATGTGTAAAAAAATGCTTGTAAATGAAGTAATGCAAAATTATGATATACGGATAAATGAGTAAAATGTTAGTTAGTATAATATCTTTTTTAGGAAGCAATTGCGAAGAAGACACTGCCTATGCCTTTGCTAAAATGGGCAAAGAATTAAATATTGATATTTCTACTAAATTAGTGTTTCATAGTGAGAGCAAACTACCAAAAGATACAAAAATTGTAATCTTGCCGGGCGGTTTTTCGTATGGTGATTATTTGCGATGTGGGGCTTTGGCATCGCAATGTAATATTATGCAAGATATAAAAGAGTTTGCCAATAGAGGCGGAATAGTTATTGGTATTTGTAATGGGTTTCAGATTCTGCTTGAAGCTAAACTTTTAGATGGTGCTCTAAAACGCAACTCTAAATTGTCTTTTGCTTCTAAAATGGCATATATCAAAGCTTTTAGCACCGATAATGTATTGCTTAGGGGGCTCCAAAAAGAGAGTGTTTTTAAATTGCCTATTGCTAACCACGATGGCAATTTTTATATAGATGAGCAAGGATTGCAAGAGCTTAAAAAGAATGACTCTATTGTGTTTAAATATTGCGATAAAGATGCAAATGAGCTAAATATAAATGGCTCAGTTGATAATATTGCTGGAATTTGCAATAAAAATAAAAATGTTTTTGGGCTAATGCCACACCCTGAGCGTGCAGTTGATGATATTTTAGGCTCAAGCGATGGCTCTATTATGATTAAAAATTTGATTAAAAACTTATTATAATTTTAAAATGAAACAACTTATTTATTTATTTTTGTTCTTTGGTGGGGTTAGTTTATTGTCTGCAAACAATAATGCTTTTTTAAATACATCAAACGCCAATTCTACTTCTCCTTATGAAATATATGCAAAATATAAAAATTTCCCTTCAAAAATATATTTACATCAACGATTCGTGTTTGATGTAGAGGTTCTTATTTTAAATGATTATAAATATAATGATTTTAATATAAGTTATGAAAATGGAGATGGTTTTGAAATAATTGATGATGAGCAAAAATGGCAGAGCAATGATAGCCATACTTATAGAAAACAATTTATTTTTAAAGCCAAATCCACATCATTTAAAATGCCCATTATTAAATTAGTAGCACAACATAATGCACATAATATCAACACAAATTATATTAGTGTATTTGATTTAAGCCAAACAAATAAGCCACAAAATTATATTGCACAAAGTTATGCAAAAAATGTAAATCTTGATAATTTATTAGAGATAAATAAGTATTTTATTTCAACTCACAATACAACAAACCAAACAAACGAGTCAAATACGAGCAATGACAATACACAATTACTATTGCAAACTACTTTGATGCCACCACAAATTGAGCTTGTAAAAATAAACAAAGAGCATTATTTTAGTAATGTTATAGCCAATTTAATTGATGTAGAGCAAATTGATGTAGAGCAATATAATAATAACAACTACAAAGTAACTCTTATGCTATTAGGTCAAAACAGCAATTTAGAAGATTTTTACTTAGAAGAATTTGGATCTTTTCAAAAACAAATATATTTAGAAACAAATCATATAAAACAATATCTTGTTTATGAGTTTTTAGCCCCTATTTCTACAAAAAATATCAAATTTAGTTATTATCGCCCAATCACCAATAAGTTTGAGAGCTTGAATATCCCCATTGGTTTAAAACAAGGTTTAATAAGCAAACAAGAAGATATTGACCCACATATATATAATGATATGTATTATGAAAAAGCTATTATTTTACTTGGTGCAATTTTCTTTTTTGTATTGTTTTATTTTACAAGGCATATAATATTTATTTTTATTGGCGGGGTTATTATCTTATACTTATTGTTTGTGATTGTTAGATTATTTGCTAGTGAAGTAGAGCTAAAAGTTGGCTCTCCTGTCTTTGTTTTACCAACTACAAATTCTTTTGTATACGATGAGTTAGAAAATATAACAAAAGTAAAAGTAGTCTTAAAACAAAAACAATGGAGTAAAGTTTTAATTGATGGTGATAAAATAGGCTGGGTAAAAAATGAGGATATCAAAAATAATTAATTGATTGATTGATTTTTATATCAAAAAAGGAATAAAATGAGAATATTTACATACCTAAATGCATTGTTTCATGTGCTAATTGTTATTATGGGGCTTAGTGTTTTGATAGTTTATATGTATATATTTACAAAACGAAAATACGAAGGTATTAAATTTTGGTGTAAATTTGAAAGCACTATATTAGGAATGAAATTAGATTTTAAAGGCAAATTAAAAGCAGACACTCAAATTTTAATAATAAACCATCAATCTATGTTAGATATCCTATCAGTTGAGATGGCAACCAAAAGACATCTTGCATGGGTTTCAAAAGAAGAGATTACAAATTTATTTTGGTTAGGGCATATAAACAAAGCGCCAAAACAAATAACAATAAAAAGAGGCGACAAAAGAGCGCTTCAAACCTTAATAAAAGAAGCAAAAGATAGAATTGCCAACAATAGAATATTGTGTATATTTCCAGAAGGCACGAGGACAAAAGGCGTTAAGATGATAAAGTTTAAGGGAGGCTCTAAAATATTATGCGAAAAGCTAAACCTAAAAGTGCAACCTTGTGTGGTAACTGGCACTAATCATGTTTTTGATTCTAAAAGATTAGTTCATAGACCCGGAAGAGCAAGGGTTGTGTTTTTGCCACAAGTAGATATAAGCAAAGACGGTTGGTATGATGATATACAAACCGCTATGCACAAACAACTTGCAAAAGATTTAAAAGAGTTAGGCTATGCTTAAAATATTGGCAGTTGGCTTGGGTGGTTTTTGTGGTGCCATTTTAAGATACATAATATCTTATAATTTTCCTTTTAATAAATTTCCTTTTGCTACTTTGGGGGTCAATTTATTAGCATCTATTTTAATAGCCCTA
>CAZXTK010000022.1:0-18575 GCA_964643665.1 uncultured Campylobacterales bacterium | reverse complement strand
ACCTTATATTGCCATCTGCGATGATATATGAAAAATGGGGAGCTTACGGAAACGCAGAGAGACGAACACAACATTGGAGACAACAAGTGTTGCCAGTGGGCGATGCTATGAGTGATACATGGCAGTGGGTAGAGCTATCTAAAAGATTTAGCATAAAAGATGTTTGGGGAGAGTATAAACTGCGAAATGGAAAAAAACTCCCAGATGTTATAAAAAAAGCTAAAAAAATGGGTTATAGTGAAGATACTACGATGTATGAAATATTGTTTGCAAACAAAAGGGCAAAATCTTACAAAGTAGATACAAACTCATTCCCTCAAAAAGGTTTTGATGATACGGATAGTAGAGGCGATAGTAGAAATGTTATCGGCAGTGATGGCAAACCTTGGAAGGGGTATGGCTTTATGATTCATGAATATTTGTTTGAAGAATATGCTTCTTTTGGTAGAGGGCATGGTCATGATTTGGCACCTTTTAATACTTATCATAAAGTAAGAGGTCTTAAATGGCCAGTTGTTAATGGTAAAGAAACTCATTGGAGATTTAATGTTAAATACGACCCTTATGCAGCTAAAGCAGCCAAAAAAACAGGCGCAAAAGACTTTGCATTTTATGGAACATTAGCTAAAAAGTTAGCAAAAGGTGATCTAAAAGGCATAAAAGACAAAAACAAAACTGCCCTTGCAAACAAAGCTAAGATATTTGCTAGACCATATATGGAGCCACCAGAAACTCCAAATAAAAAATACGATATGTGGCTAAACACTGGTAGGGTGCTAGAGCATTGGCACAGCGGAACAATGACAATGAGAGTGCCTGAGCTATATAGAGCGGTGCCTGAGGCATTATGCTATATGAACCCAGATGACGCCAAGAAAAAAGAGCTTAAAAATGGTCAGTTAGTATGGGTAGAATCAAGAAGAGGCAAAGTAAAAGCAAGAGTGGAGACAAGAGGTAGAAACAAGCCACCAGTTGGTGTTGTTATGGTTCCTTGGTTTGATGAAAAAGTATTCATAAACAAAGTTTGTCTTGATGCGACTTGTCCTATGTCTAAGCAAACAGACTTTAAAAAATGTGCCGTTAAGATTTATAAAGCTTAGGTGTAATTAGTTGCAAAAAAGTAGACGAAAATTCTTAACAACTAGTGCACAAAGCGCTGGTATTGCCGCTATTGGTGGTATGATGTGGGTTACTTATAGCAATAATGCAAAACAGCACCCACTCACACTTAGACCACCGGGTGCGTTAGATGAAGAAGAGTTTTTATCTGCTTGTATAAAATGTGGGCTTTGTGCGGTTGCTTGCAAAACCCGTGAGTCAAACAAAGACAAGCGAGGTAATTTTAGAGAACCCACTCTAAAAATAGCAAAAATGCAAGATAATGTATTGTTAGGAACTCCATTTTTTAAGCCACGAGAGATACCTTGCTATATGTGCGAGGATATTCCATGTGCTAGCATTTGCCCATCTGGTGCGCTTGATTTAAACAAATTAAAAACAAAAAAAGGAAAACTAGATATAACAAAAGCCAAAATGGGTGTAGCTATAATAGATGACAAAAGCTGTATTGCCCACTGGGGAATACAATGTGATGCTTGTTATAGAGCTTGCCCACTTATGGATAAGGCTATAAAACTAGAATACAAAAAAAACGAAAGAACAAAAAAACATGCTTATTTGCTACCTATTGTTGATAGTGATGTTTGCACGGGTTGTGGGCTTTGCGAGCAGGCTTGTGTTACTAAAAAGCCATCTATTTTTGTTTTGCCAACTAAAATTGCAAAAGGCAAGGCTGGCGATCATTATGTAAAAGGTTGGGATAAAGAAGATATGAGACGAGTAAAAGATGCAAAAAGCACTACTACTACAACTCCTCGCTCAAACCAACATGCGCAAGATTACCTAAATTCAGAGATTTAATATGAGTTACAAAAACATAAAATATTTATTATTGAGAAGAATCACCCAATTTGGTTTTATATTTATATACTTTGGTGCTAATGCTTGGGGTTGGCAGATCCTAAAAGGAAGTTTCACAACAGCCTATGTGCTTGATGTTATTCCATTGGCAGATCCATATAATATTTTACAAGTTTTAGCAGCTGGTTTTATACTTGGTAGTGATGTTTTACTTGGTGGTTTGGTGATAGTTTTGTTTTATTCTATTATAGGTGGTAGGGCATTTTGTTCTTGGGTATGCCCTGTAAATATCATAACAGATTTGGCAAACTATCTAAGAAAGCACACAAATTTAGACGCAGATGAAGTTAGATATAGGTTTCTAAAAAGAAGCACAAGATACTGGATTATGGTTATGGGGCTTATTGTTTCATTTATTTTGGGATTATCTGCATTTGAGAGTATATCGCCTATTGGGGTTATGCAAAGAGGCATTATATTTGGGTTAGGGACTGGCTCATTTGTGCTTCTTGGTATATTTTTGTTTGATTTATTTGTTGTAAAAAATGGTTGGTGCGGACATATTTGCCCTGTGGGCGCAACATATAGCATAATTGGTGCAAAAAACATAATCAGAGTAAAACACGATGCCGATAAATGCACGGGTTGTTTTGAGTGCGTTAAGGTCTGCCCAGAGCCAAAAGCCCTACACAGCATAAACAAAAAAAGCGGCTTTATAAACGCCATATCTTGTATAAATTGTGGGAGATGTATAGATGTATGTAATGATGATGCAAACTCATTTGGTATAAGATCGCTTAGCGATTTGATGCCAAGTAAAATAAGTTAATAAAAAATTAAAATAAAGGATAAAAAATGAAAAAATATATAATAAAAGTGATAGTAGGAATTTGTGTAGCATTTGCTATGAATTTACAAGCAGCTAATGTAGGCGCTTGTGTTGGATGTCATGGTAATAGTTTTGAGAAAAAAGCTCTTGGCGCATCTAAAATTGTAAAAGATATGAGCAAGCAAGATATTATAAAATCGCTAAACGGATACAAAGATGGCAGTTATGGTAGAGCAATGAAAGGGGTAATGGTTGGAACTGTTGCACCTCTTAGTAAGCAAGATATAAAAGATATTGCAGATATTATCAAAAGCAAAAAAAGCCAATCTAATGGAAATAGTAATCAAGCAAAAAAAGCAAAATATATCAACCTAAACAAAGATGCAAGTGATTTAAAAAGATTAAAAAAAGAAGATTTAGGAAATAAAAAACAAGTAACAGAAGAAGAGTTAGGGCTTAGAAAAACTACACTTTATACAGAAAGTAGCGTTAAGCCAGATAAGGCTAAATACATAAAATCGGCACCTGGCACATCTGCCAAAATAGAGAGAGCTTTTTTCAATGCCCCACCTATGATACCTCATGATGTAGAAGCAATGCTACCTATTACAGCAAAAAACAATCAATGTCTTGGATGTCACCTTCCAAATGTTGCAAAAAGTGTAGGTGCTACAGCTATACCTAAAACACATTTTGTTGATTATAGACCAAAAACAGCACTCAAAGACGGAGAGCTAATAAAAGATGGAAAAAAAGTTAAAAACACAGCAGATTTAAAATTAGCAAAAGCACAAACTTCTACTAAGTTGCAACATTCAAGATTTAACTGCACCCAATGTCATGCAAGACAAAGCAATATTAAAACAGCTGTTGGAAATACTTTTAGACCTGATTATCCAACTGATGAGTTTAAGGCAAAATCAAATTTGATAGATACTATAAACGAAGGTGTTGATATTCAATAACAGATATTGAGCTAAATTTATGAAAATAATTATTCTTGCTTTTGTTTTACTCTTAGCATCAATAAATGCCAAGAGTAATGCTACACTAACACCCAATTTTAAGATCAAAAGCAGCTCTATTGTAAGAGATATGGCTCTAAATAAAAATAAGCATACAATCATAATCGCCACAGAGTATGGCGAAGTGCAAACATATAACTACATCAAAAATAAATTTATCAAAACAATAAAACTAGATAATATAACAGATTTTATGGGTGATAGCATGAAGCCCGAAGTTTTTTGCGTAGATGTTTTTGCAGATGATTATTTGTTTGTATCTCAAAGTAGCGCAGGGGGTTATACGAATGTATGGCTATATAAAAATAACAAACTAATCAATCTAATAAATAAAGATGCAAAAAAAGACATAATAAAAGCTAAATTTATTTCCAAAGATGTTATTTTGCTTGCCTATCTTGGCAGTGATATATCTTTGTTTGATATAAAAACAAAAAAAGAGTTACAAAAAATACAAGCAAGCCGGTCAAAATTTAGCGATTTTGACATAAGTGAGCAAAAGAGTGTAGCTCTAACTTCTGAGAGCGGTGCTATTGCAATTATAGATATTGATTTAAATAGTCACACCAACCTACTAAAAATAAAAAGCAATTTAGATAAATTACATACAGATAATGTATATAAATTAGCCTACAACAAAGGCATTGTAGCAACTGCTGGACAAGATAGGCAAGGTGTGATATACAATACAAATACCAATAAAAAGATAGCCACAATAAAGTCTAATTTTTTTGTATATATCACGGCTCTTAGTCCAAATGCACAAAAGGTTGCTTTTAGCTTAGATGTGGATAATAATGTTGGTGTGTTTGATATAAAAACAATGCAACAAATAGCTATGCTAAAAGGTGTAGGTAGTAAAATAAATGCAATATTATTTATTGATGAGAGTACTATTTTGATATCAAACAACCAAAACGAGATTTTAGGTTACAGGTTAAATAAAAAGCAGAAATAAAAAGATAAAAAGAGTTAAAAATGAATATATCAAGCATAGCAATACAAGTTGCACCACAACATTACGATGAAATAGAAAAAAAACTAAAACAATCAGACATTTGCGATTTTCATTTTGGCGATAAAGAGCAAGGCAAAATGATTGTTACAATTGAGGGCAAAGATACTGATGAAGAGATCAAAAAAGTAAGTATGTTGCAAAAAATGGATAAAGTTATAAATGCAAATATGATACAAACTTATCAAGAAGATTTAGAACAAGCAAGAAAAGAGCTTGGCAAGCAAGATGAAGTAGCAGATGTTTTAAGTGATGATGTAGATGTAAAAGATGTAGTATATGGTGGGGATTTGAGAAAAAAAGATTTTTATGGCGGAATTTAAGCTTTTAAGGTAAATTTATTTTAATGATAAGTTTTGTTTTAAGCTAATAATGCTACAATATATGCACAACAAAAAAAAGGGTTAATATGGGAAAGTTTGTTAATAATGTAGATGAGTTTTTTGCATTTTGCGAAGAAAAAGAAGTAGAATTTGTAGATTTTAGATTTACAGACATAAATGGTATTTGGCATCATATAAGCTATAAAAAAAGCGCAGTTAGCAAAGAGCTTTTAACTAATGGTATGCCATTTGATGGCAGCTCCGTTGTTGCTTGGCAGCCAATCAACAAAAGCGATATGATTCTTCAACCAGATGTTGATACAGCATTTTTAGATCCATTTACCGCAGATGTTACTGTTATTGTAATATGTGATGTTTATGATATTTACAACAACGAAAAATACGCTAAATGTCCAAGAAGTATTGCCAAAAAAACAATGCAATATTTAGAAGAAAGTGGTGTTGGTGATGCTGCATATTTTGGTGCAGAAAATGAATTTTTTATATTTGATGATGTAAAAATTACAATGGGTGAGAACAATTCAGGTTATAAAGTTGATAGTGTAGAAGGTAGTTGGAGCGCTGCTAAAAGCATAGAAGGCGGAAATATGGGTCATAGACCAGGGCTTAAAGGTGGATATTTTCCTGTAATGCCTACTGATTCTATGGTTGATCTAAGAGCTGAAATGATGCAAGTTTTAGAAGAAGTTGGATTAGAAGTTATACTAGGTCACCACGAAGTAGCACAAGCTCAAGGCGAAATCGGTGTAAAATACGACACTTTGGTAGCTGCTGCTGATAATGTTCAAAAATATAAATATGTTGTAAGAATGGTAGCTCACCTAAATGGTCAGAGTGCTACTTTTATGCCAAAACCTCTTTATGGCGATAATGGTAACGGAATGCATGTTCACCAAAGTATTTGGAAAAGTGGCAAAAATCTTTTTTATAAAAAAGGAGAATATGGCAACTTAAGTGATACAGCAAGACATTACATGGGTGGTATTTTAAAACACGCTAGTTCTGTTGCTGCTTTTACTAACCCAAGCACGAACTCATACAAAAGATTAATCCCAGGTTTTGAAGCACCTTCTATTTTGACTTACTCTTCGCAAAACAGAAGTGCATCTTGTAGAATACCTTATGGCGCAGGCGAGGGAGCTACTAGACTTGAGATGAGATTTCCTGATAGTAGCTCAAACCCTTATTTAGCATTCTCAGCAATGATGCTTGCAGGGTTAGATGGTATCAAAAATAAAATAGAGCCAAATGGACCAATGGATGAGAATTTGTTTGAGCTAACTTTAGATGAGATTAGAGAAAAAGGCATAGGACAAATGCCTCACACTCTAAGAACATCATTAGAAGCGCTTATATCAAACCACGAGTTCTTAAAACCTGTTATGAGTGAAGATTTCATACAAACTTTCCAGCATTTAAAATTTGAAGAGCAGGTTTTTCCTGATGAGGCAAGACCTACACCTTTTGAATATTCTAGCACTTATTCTTGCTAATAAACGAGCAATCACATAGGTAAGTTTTACCCCATAGCTTTTTAAGTTGAGGGGTATTTTAATAAATTTTTTTTAGTTTTGATAGATTTGTAAACACACACCATACCAATAAAAATACATACAAGGCTTTAAAATGCTATTTAACTTATATCGGTTTATATTTGCATTTTTAAAGTGTCGCATTTTTGTAATTTTTATTTTTCATTATTTTCCTAAAAATACAAAATCATAACAATACCTACAAGTGTGTCGCATTTATGCTAAAATAAGCCAATAATTACAAAGCATAAATCATTAACTTAGGAGCTAATTTGATAACACCTTCACAAGCGATAGATATTGTTTTAGATGAAGCTAAAAACCTAATTGACACAAAAGTAAGCGAATATGTAACCCTAGAGCAGAGTTTGTATAGAGTGTTAGATGAGGATATAAAAGCTGATAGGCCATCACCGCCTTTTAATCGTGCCTCAATGGATGGTATAGGGATCAAAAAAAGCTATCTTACAAAAGCCATAGAGAAAAAACAAAAAAACATAAGCTTTGATATTGTTGGTTTTGTGCCTGCTGGTGTTGAGGGTTGCGAGATATCTAGTGAGGGCGAATGCGTAGAGATTATGACTGGTGCAAAAACACCTGATAGTGTGGATATGATTATTCCTTATGAGATAGTAGATATCAATAAAGATGCAAAAAAAGCAAATGTTGAATTAGCAAACTTTACTCAAACTCAAGATAATATCCACAAATGTTCAAATGATTTCAAAAAAGATGATGTGCTAATAAAAAAAAATACAATAATCAAACCAACACATTTTGCCCTGCTTAGCTCTATTGGTAAAGGCGGAGAAAATAAAATAAAAGTAAAAAGTCAGCTCTCCATTGCCATCATATCAAGCGGAGATGAGCTTGTAGGCATTGATGATAGCCCAACTGATTTTCAAATAAGAGCATCGCATATTCCAACACTAAGTGCTATTGCAAAAAGTAATCATATAGTCATTAGCAAAGGTGTTGTGTTAGCAGATGATGAGGCTGTTTTGGAGCGTAGCATAAGAAAATACATAAGCACTTATGATGTCGTATTACTCACTGGTGGTGTTAGTATGGGTAAAAGAGATTTTATACCATCTTTGTTAGAACAATGCGGTGTTAAAAATATATTTCATAAAATAGCACAAAGACCTGGCAAGCCGTTGTGGTTTGGCAAATCTACGGATAATAAAATAGTATTTGGATTACCGGGCAACCCAATATCGGCTGCTATGTGCTTTAAAAGATATGTTGTAGCATTTATTTATGCGCAAATGGGCATAAGCATAAAGCCTAAAACTCTTAAAAGCAACGACAGCTTTGATGGGCTTGGTATGGATTTTTTTAGAATGTGTTTATTGGATGATGAGCAAAAAGCAAAAAGCATCAAACTAAGTGGCTCTGGGGATTTGTTTGCATTAGGTGTTAGCGATGGGTTTATAAATATACCAGCAGGGGGCTCTATAAAAAAAGGCGATAAGGTAGAGTTTTACCCTTGGGGCGGGTAACTAATCTTAGAAATAATTTTAGATATAATGATGCCAACAAGTAAAAAGGTGCAAAGTGAGAGACGGAGTTTTAGTAGATAGTATAGGCAGAGAGCTAAAAAAGCTAAGAGTCTCTTTAACTGATGCTTGTGATTTTGCTTGCACTTATTGTATGCCTGATAATAAGTTTTTTAGTAAAAACAAAGACCTACTAAGCTCACAAGAGATTAAACAAATAGTTAGCAATCTGATGTATTTTGGTGTAGATGAAGTAAGGCTAACCGGCGGTGAGCCACTTTTGAGATATGATTTTTTAGAAGTTGTAAAAGCATTATCTGATTTGGAGCTAAAAAAATTCGCACTAACTACCAATGCGTATAAACTATGTGGCGTTTTAGATGAGCTAAAAGAGCAAACTACATTAAATGATTTAAATATTAGTTTAGATAGCCTAAAAGCTGATGTATTTTATAAGATAACCAAAAAAGATGTTTTTGATGTAGTCTTAAATAATATTCTAAAAGCAAAAGAGATGGGCTTTAATGTTAAGCTAAATTGTGTTGCTATGCGAAATGCAAATAGCGATGAGATTGTGGATTTTGTGAGATTTGCCATAAAATACGACATTCCTGTTAGGTTTTTAGAAACCATGAAAATAGGCGTAATGACACATAAATTTGAAGAGTGCTTTATAAGTGCAGATGAGATGATAGAGATTATCAAAAATGCAGGCTTTAAGATGAGTGCTATGAATGACGCAAAGGATTCTACTTCTTTTAATTTTGTAGTAAATCACAAAGACGATGTGAGCAAAAAAGGGCAAGTTGGGTTTATTGCAAGTGAGAGTAAGCCCTTTTGTAATGGTTGCTCAAGGCTTAGGCTATCATCAAAAGGAACTCTTAGACCATGCTTGTTTAAACGAGACGGGGAGTCTTTAAGAGGTGTGGATATAAAAGATTATCCAGATATTTTGATAAGATTAAAAAAGCTAAAACCAATGGATAGGATAGAAAAAACTAACAGCAATATGTATAAAATGGGCGGATAATATGCAAAGACAAGGAGAATAGATGGCTAATTTAACACATTTAGATAAGAATAACAACCCAAATATGGTTGATGTATCACAAAAGGCGGTAACTTACAGACAAGCTACTTCAATATGCGATATTCATCTACCAAGCAGTATAAAAGAGTTTTTTAGCGGTGGTGATATATCTACCAAAAAAGGCGGTGTGTTTGCAAGCTCTATTATAGCTGGGACAATGGCTGTTAAAAACACTTTTTTAGTTATCCCTCTTTGTCATTCTTTGGGGATAGAAGATTGTAAAATATGGTTTAAAAAAACAGCAGACACTACTTTTAGAGTTTTTTGTCAAGTTAGCACTCATTCTAAAACGGGGGTAGAGATGGAGTCTATGCACGGAGCTATGATAACTGCATTGAATGTTTATGATATGACAAAAGCCTTAGGTGCAAAAAACATAACAATAACACAGGCAAAAACAGTAAAAAAAATTGGCGGTAAGAGTGATTTTTGCTCAGATGAGTATGAAAGTTATGCAGATTGTAAAGCATTGGAGTTGTAAATGAATAGAGAATTAAACGGACTTATTTTAGTAGGTGGCAAAAGCAGAAGAATGGGCAAAGATAAAAGCTCTCTAAAAGTTGGTGGTCAATTATTGTTAGATAAAACATCTAATTTGCTAAGAGTATATTGCAAAGAAGTGTTTGTATCATGCAGACAAGAGCAATCAAATCAAGAACATCTAAAAAATATGCCTAAAATATTTGATAGCGCTGGCGAGATTGGACCACTTGGTGGGATCATCTCTGCATTAGATGAGCTAAAAAGCGATATTTTTGTGGTAGCTTGCGATTTGCCAAATTTAAATACGCAAATAATGGATAGTATTTTTGAAGAGTATAACAAAAACACACACACTAATGCTATAACTTTTTTTAACACACAAAGAGGACATATTGAGCCACTTTGTAGTATATATAAATATGAAATAATAGATGATTTAAAAGCAAAAGCTAATGAAGAGATTTATTGCCCTAACAAAATATTAAACACATTGCAAAATGTTACAAAGATAGATCTAAAAAATGATACGGAGCTTGAAGGTATTGCAAATATGAACACACCGCAAGATTTTTTAGAGCTAACGAATGAGAGTTTAAAATGATAGTGCATATAGTTATGTTTGATATTAAAGATGAGTACGCTACAAGTGATGAGCTTAAAAACACAACAATCAAAGAGATTAAAAACAAGCTTGAATCTATGGTTGGTAAGATAGATGAGCTTAAATTTTTAGAAGTTGGAGTTAATTTTTCAAAAAGTGAGAGAGCTATGGATATTAGCTTGTATACAAAATTTGATAGTAGAGAAGATTTAAAAAAATATCAAATATGCGATTACCATCAAGGAGTGTTAGCTTTTATAAAAGAGCGAATTAACTCATCAAAAGTCGTTGATTATGAGATATAATACAAAAACATAAGGAGAAAATATGAAAATAAAAATATTGTATTTTGCATCTTTGCAAGAGAGTGCAAATAAAACAAATGAAGAGATGCAAACAGATTGTAAAACTGCCAAAGAGCTATATAATGAGCTAAAAGATAAATATAATTTTGAGCTTGAGCTTGATGATATGAAAGTAGCAATAAATGAAGCCTACTCTGATTTTGATAGCGAGATAAAAGAAGGCGATATAATCGCTTTTATACCACCAATAGCAGGTGGATAATATAAATAAATTTGTAATTAAAGGAATAAAATGAAATATAGAAATTTTGAAATATTAGATTCTATTGATAAGGCAAAGCAATACGAGCAAGAGTTGGGTGAGGTTGAAAACCAAACAAGTGGGGCTATGGTTAGTTTTATTGGTAGAGTTAGAGATTATAACAATCACAAAAAAGTAACATCACTTAAATATCAATCTTATGATGATATGGCTCAAAAAGTTGGCGAGCAAATACTAAAAAGTGCAAAAGAAAAATTTGATATATTAGACATTAGAGCATATCACAGAAGTGGGCATTTGAGAGTTGGCGATAATGCAGTAAAAATTTATGCAATATCCATACACAGAAAAAGTGCATTTTTAGCTTGTGAGTATTGTATAAATGAGATTAAAAAACTACTACCAGTATGGAAAAAGGAAAGCTATCAAAACGATAATGCTCAGTGGGTTTTTTGTAGAGAGCATCAACACTAAGCATTGTAATAATGCTTATTTATCAGCCACAAAAAGGGTATTGTTACAATAGCGATAGCATAATATTATTTTATTTTTTTAATAAGATTGTAAAAAAGCTCTACAAAAAAGAAGAGTTGTCAAAAAATATAAAATCATTTTTAGATGTAGGGAGCGGTAGCGGGATATTAGGGCTACTTACCCTTCAAAAATACCCACATTTTGCATCATATATTTGTGAAAAACAAGATATATTTTGCATTCTATCGCAAAAAAATTACCAAATAAATAATTTTACAACAATCATTTACAAAGGTGATTTTACAACTTTAAAAATAGATAATGAGTTTGATTATATAATCTCTAATCCACCTTTTTATAATTCAAGCACTAAACAATGCGAGAATACAAATAAAAAAATAGCAAGATATGATGAGCATTTGCCATTAAATAAGTTTTTTAATAAATGCAAGAGTATATTATCTAAAAATGGTGCTTTGTTTTTTTGTTATCCAAGTGAGAGAGTAGAGTACATCAAAAACCAAGCAACCCTTAATGGTTTAAAGATAATTTATATACAATGTGTTTATAAGAATAAACTCTCACAAAATAGACTTTCTTTGTTTTGTTTAAAACACAATAACGATAAGTTAGAAACAATTTATCTAAAAAACATTTATTCTTATGATAAAAATAATAATTTAAGTAAAAAGATGAACAAAATTTATAAATACATAAACATTCATAGCATTAAGGTTGATATATAATGAAAATTTTATTAGCTATATTATTATTATCGTCTTTGGCTTTTGGCGGGGATAGAGAAAGAATTTATGAAAAACAACAACATTATTTAATGCTATCTATGGCTCTTTATTATGAAAGCCACGGCAAAACAGCAGATGCCATTTCTATCTACGAAGCACTTTATGATAAATTTAAAAACAAAGAATATGAAAATAAAATACTAATATTAAGACAAAGACTAACAACAAACAGCAAGTTATTATTGCCAACCATTTTTGCAAAAAACAAAATAAACACAAAATCTAAAACCCAAAAGCTAAAAGAAGTTTATTATATTAATTATTTAATAGCTGCCAATAAAAAATTAGAAGCATTAGATTACATAAAAGAGTTCGCAAACCAATATAAAAACCCATTAGATGCCTATATTATTGCAAATTTTTATACCAAATTGGGTATGTATCAAAACTCTATTTGGTATTATAAAAAATATATAGACAAATTTGGTTGCTATAACGAAGTATGTGAGAGATTATCTCTTATGTATGAGCTTACCAATAAACCAAAAAAAGCAGCGAAATTTTTGATAAAAATGTATGAACAAAACAAACATAATTATTCAAAACTACAAAAACAACAAGCCGAGCAAACAATAGCATTGGTGATGCAAAAATATAGTATAAAACAAGCAATAGAGTTTTTAAAAAAGCATAATAATTATTCTAAACTACTCCCTTATTTGTATAAAATAAACAAAGAATATGCAAAATCAATCTCCCTTGCCAAAAAGATATACAAACAAACAAATAATATTGATATGTTAGCTCAGGCTACTACAACCTTATATGAGAGTGCAAAAGACAAAGAAAGTGTTTTAAAAAAAGTGATAAAAGATTTTGAAATTATTTTACAAAACTCAAATGATGCCGTGTATCAAAACTATTATGGATATTTATTGATAGATCATAATATAGACATACAAAAAGGGCTAAAATTAGCAAAACAAGCATACAAACAAGAGCAAAAAAGCGCATATGAAGACTCCATTGCCTGGGGTTATTATAAGCTAAAAAAATGCAAAAAAGCATACTATCATATGAAAAATGTAATAAAAAAAGAAAAACAAGCCATCAAAGACAAATTAGAAGGCACTAATATTTTGTTAAGCCACTATAAAGATATAAAAAAATGCTACCAACAAAGCAAACAGAGCACAAATAGCAAATAGGGAAATATATGATTTTAGATGATATTTTCAAAAAAACAAAACAAGAATTAGAGGTGCTAAAAACTAAAACAACTTTTGATGAGCTTTTAGAAATTGCCAAAAACAATCCAAGCAAAAGAGCATTGCAATATGGGTTTAAAGATTCTCTTTTAAGCGATAATAATATTACAAAAATAATAGCCGAAGTAAAAAAAGCAAGCCCATCAAAGGGCATTATTAGGCAAGATTTTGATTATTTGCAAATTGCAAAAGAATACGAGAGCAACAATGCTAGCTGTATTTCTGTGCTAACTGAGCCTTATTTTTTTCAAGGCTCTTTGGGCTATCTTGAACAAATTGCACAAAATATAAATTTGCCACTTTTAAGAAAAGACTTTATTTTTGATAAATATCAAATACTACAAGCTTATATAAGCGGTGCAAGTGCTATTTTGCTTATTGCTAAAATGTTAGAAAAACACAAGGCAAAAGAGCTTTTTTTGTATGCCAAAAGCTTGGGGCTTGATGTTTTGTTTGAAGTTCATAATAAACAAGAATTAGAAGTTGCGTTTTTTTGCGATGCAGATATTATAGGAATAAACCATAGAAATTTAGAAGACTTTAGTATCAATTTAGAGTTGTGTGATGAGCTTGTGCCAATTATTAGGGGTAGCAAAAATGGAGCAGGCATTGTAATAGTAGCAGAGAGCGCAATTGAGGATAAGCAAACCATAAACAGATTATCAAAAATTGGAGTTAATGCTTTTTTGATAGGGGAGTTTTTTATGAGAGAGCAAGATGTTGGAGCTAAATTAAAAGACTTCACGCAAGATTAAATAATAATAAAAGGAGAATAAAATGAAAACAAATTTAATTAAAAAAACACTAATAGCATTATTGGCAATAAATATGTGTGTAACTTATGCTAAAGCAGAGCTGAGTGCTCTTGAGATTATGCAAAAAGTGCAAGATAGAGATGATGGCGATAATATAGTTGGAATTTTGCAAATGCAGCTAATAGATAAAAATAAACACAAAAGAATAAGAGAGCTAAAAACTTATTCAAAAGATAAATTCTCTAAAAATGGCAAAAAGCTATATGAACAAAAGCTAACTTTTATACTCTCTCCAAGCGATGTTGCTAATACAGCATTTTTGACATTTGATTATGACGATGAAGATAAAGACGATGATCAATGGATGTATCTACCGGCTCTTAAAAAAACAAAAAGAATACCCTCAAGCGACAAAGATGGCTCGTTTATGGGGAGTGATTTTACTTATTCGGATATGACAAAACCACTTTTGAGTGATTATAGTTTTAAGCTTTTAAAACATTCAAAAGTAAAAAGAAAAACAGGTGTGCAAGATGTATGGATAATACAAAGCATGCCAAAAAATCAAAAAACAATAGATGAAACAGGCTATATCAAAAGAATTGTATATGTAAGAAAAGATAATTTTATGGTAACAAGAGCCAAGTATTTTTTAAAAAACACAAACAGAGTAAAATACTTAGATGTTAAAAAAACACAAAATATACAAGGTATTGATTTTAATATAATTACTACGATGACAACAAAAGAAGCAGGTAGAACAATACACAAAACAATACTAATCCAAAAAGATATAAAAGTTAATCAAGATTTAGATGATGCGATTTTTAGTATAAGAAGTATAGAAAAAGGCATATAGCTTTATGCTAAGAATACCAAAAGCATCTTATTGCAAAAAAAGCTTTTTTGTTTTAGCAATAATTATTATTTTAAATATATCTTTATTTGCACAAGATGATAGCGGTTTTGATGATGAATTTTCAGATGATGAAGATATTGTAATAGTTAAGAGTGGTAGTGAGTCTAATTTTAAGATAACTGGCTCTTTGGTTAATAGAATATTTTATAATTACTCTCACCACAAACCATTAAATAATAAAAATCAAAAAACAAATGATTTTAGGGATTTTTCATCTTTTAAAAACTCAATCAATCTTGATGTGGAATACAAATACAAAAAAGCAAAACTAAAATCCACCTTGCAAGCTTTTTATGAGAGCATTTATGATTTTAAAAGTGACAAGTATCCAATAATACCAAATACCTACCAGAGTGAAGTGCAAATAAACGAGCTTTTTTACACATACAATTTTGGCAATGTTTTGGATATAACAGCCGGTAGGCAAATAGTGGCTTGGGGCAAGAGTGATGGTATAAATATAGTAGATGTTCTAAATCCAATAGATTCGCGTGAGCCAGGGTTGGTAGATATTAAAGATCTAAAATTAGGTAGTGGTATGCTAAGAGTTGAGCTAACAAATCCACAAGCAAATAGCAAGTATGAAATAATCGCGCTTATTGAGAATAGATACTCAAAATTACCCCAATATGGTAGTGATTTTGCGATGAGCTTTAAGCGCACAAAAGGCACACCGCCAAACAAGCCATACTCATCTCCAAGTATTAATATAGATAATGTTGGGGTAGCTTTTTCATATTCTAAAAGCTTCAATTCCAAAGATGTGGCTATTTATTATGCACATAAATATGTTGATGGCAAAAATTACAAAGAGCATATGATAGGCGCTTCTTATGGTGGCACATATGGTAACTTTTTGCTAAAAGGCGAGGGTGCTATTTTTGCAAAAGAATGCAGTTTGTTTGAGTGCAAAAAATCACAAAGCGATAGTATTGAAAGCAGAGCTGATGGTATGATAGGAGTTAGCTACAATGGCATTACAGATGGCTCAATATTGTTTGAAGTTGCTAACAAAAACGATTTAGTGCAATATTTTATGAGATTTTCTCAAAGCTATATAAACCAAACATTAAAACTAAACTTAGTTTATGGTGGATATGGTGGTTTATTGTTGCAAAATGCATTTGCAAGGGCATCGTTAGAGTATTTGATAAATGACAACCTTAAAACAAGTGTTGGGATTATTGATTATATGGGCGGAGAGATTAAGCAAATTGAAAACATAAAAAACAATGATAGAGTCTTTTTAGCCACCACTTATTCATTTTAGGCTACAATATATAAACTTTAAGGAGATAATATGAGCAATAAAATACAAGTAATACCCCAAAAACTACACTTGCACATACTAAGAGTTTTTTTATATAGCGTTTTTTTATTATTTATTGGTTGTGGCACTAGCATCAATTTATCAGAATACAACCCGCACATATTGCACAAAGCTCCATATATGCCAAGTAAACAAGAAGTGCTAAATGCCAAAGGTGCTAAAATTATAGTTACAGATGTAGATGTCTCAAAGTTACAACTTGCACAAAAAGCAAACTTAGCAAGCACTATGAGCGCGATGATAAAGCAAGTATTTGCCAAAGACAAAACAGCAATAGTATTAGAGCGAGTAGAAAAGCTAAGCTACAAACAAAGAGTAAAAGAAGAGATAAAATTAGCCGAATTAGGAGCACAAAGCGAAGATGATGTTGGTCAAGCTGATTATATTTTAAGAGGCAAATTAAGCAAAGCAACTCTAAGTAGCAATTATTATCCGGGATATTATTATTATGTATATGTAGATAAGAAAAAAGTAAAAAGATATGCCCCACCAAGAAGAACATACACAGCTTGTGTTGGTGGCTTTATTAAAATATTTTCGCTCCCACAGCTTGAAGTTAAAAAATCAGTAGGTTTTGATAAATGCTCTATAAAAACTGAAAGTGGAGCTGGTGTATATTATGCAAAAAGTAGCGACAATGGGTTAATGTCTAATGCCGCACAAAGAGCTATAAAACAAGCAAGTTATGATCTTAAAAACTTTTTTTCCAAAAAGGGCTATATTTATCAAGCAAAAATAAAAGATGAAGATATTATTGTAAAAGTCTCTTTGGGTAAACCATTTGGCGCAAAAGAGGGTGAAGATGTTGATATATACTCAACAACCACAGAGACTAATCCACTAACCAAGCAAACACATAAAATAGATGTAAAAATAGGCGAGGGTAGAATATCAAACCAACTAAACGATGAATATTCGTGGGTAATAGTAGATGAGATAAAAGAAGGAAAAAATCTCCATTTAGGCGATTATGTAAAAATAAAATACAAGGCTGGTTTTTTTGACTGGTTATAATATAAATAAAGGTTGATTATGAATAATATAAAATATATAAGTTTTTTTATTGCAATAGTGTTTGTGGTATTGATTGTGGGATGTGCAAGCAAAGAGCCAAGAGTTAAATATCCATCTTGGTATAGCGCATCTATAAATGATGGGGTATATTATTATGGAGCAGGGGAAGCAAAAAATAAAAACTCTGCCAAAGCCATAGCACTAAATGAGATAGCTTCTTTTATAAGCACAAAAATAAGCTCAAATACAAACTTACAAAAGCTATCATCAAGCTCAACCCAAAGAGATGCTTACTACGAGCAAAGTGCCACACAAAGCATAAATAATGAAGTAAAAAAAATAGAGTTCAATGATTATGAGATTGTAAAAACTGCCATATTGAGCAATGGCAATTATATTGTTCAAGTTAGGGTAAATAGAGCAAAAACAGCCAAAAGAATTATAAATAACATAAAAACAAAACTAAGAATATACAAAAAAACACTCTCAACAAACAATAATAATATCCTAAAAAAAATCAAAAGATTAAATGTTGCATTAAATGAAATAGACAATAGCTTATTGCCACAATATTATAGTGCGCAAGTTTTAGATGATATTCATAAAGATACACTACAACAAATACAAAGCATAAAAAACAAAATACAAAAATACAAAAACTCCATATTGTTTAGTATTACAAGCATAAAGATGGATAAAGGCTACAAAGATTACGCAAATGTGGTAGCTAAATACATAACAGCCAAAGGCTATAAGATAACAAACTCCAAAAGCTCTAATGTGGTAAAAGTGTTTATATATTACGATGAAAAGAGCATAAAAGCTGGAACAAAGTTTATTTTTAACCTAAGATTAGTGATGAGTATCAAATACAATAGCAATATGCTATATAAAGACACTATAACTTTAGCAGCCAATTCAAGAAGTGGTTATGATGTGTCAAGATCTTTTGTTATTAAAAAGCTAAAAAACAAATTAGAGAATATGGACTTGCTTTAATATATAATTAGGTTGTAGATTTTATTTATAAGCAAGTATTAAATATTTATCTTTTGAGAGCTAATAAAACCAATATAGTTGCTTATTGGCTGTGAGAGTTTTATTTTTATTCACTTATTTATCATTTGACAAGTAAGCAAAAAAGCTAATCAATAAAGAAATTGT
>CAZXTK010000021.1:0-19091 GCA_964643665.1 uncultured Campylobacterales bacterium | reverse complement strand
TCACTTATTTATCATTTGACAAGTAAGCAAAAAAGCTAATCAATAAAGAAATTGTGTGTAAGCAATATTAAGCTAAATATGAAAATATTTTATAAATTATTGGTTAAATTTGCTACCTGCTAAATAAAACTAGCTATTTTCTCGCCCATTGCCTTACAGCCCAATGGTTTGTGTTTGCTAAATTTTGCTAAATCCATACTAAAAAATCCATTCTTTAGAGTTTTGGCTATTGCTTCATCTATGCAGTCTGCTTCTTTGTGTAAATTAAGAGAATATCTAAACATCATAGAAATACTAGCAATTGTAGCAATAGGGTTAGCAATATCCCTGCCTGCAATATCAGGTGCAGAGCCGTGTATTGGCTCATAAAGCGCATATTTGCTACCGATACTCGCAGAAGGCAACATCCCAATAGAGCCACATATCATACTAGCTTCATCGCTTAGAATATCTCCAAACAAATTGCTTGTTAATATAACCTCAAACTGCTTAGGGTTAGCTACAAGTTGCATGGCACAGTTGTCTACATACATATGGCTAAGCTCTATTTTTTTAGCTTTCACATCTTTTTGACACTCTTTATCTACTACTTCTCTCCATAGCTGACTAACTTCTAAAACATTTGCTTTATCCACACTACATATTTTAGCCGCATTGTTTTCATTATTGCCGTATCGTTTTTTGGCTACATCTATGGCTATTTTTGCGATTCTTTCTATCTCATTTTTAGAATACACCATAGTATTGTAAGCCATATCATCTTGCTTATCTCTTGGCTGACCAAAATAAATACCACCAGTAAGCTCTCTTACTATCATAATATCTACACCCTTTACAACTTCGCTTTTTAGGCTAGACATATCAACAAGCTCATCATAAACTTTTGCAGGACGCAAATTAGCATACAAATCAAGCTCTTTTCTAAACGCCAAAAGCCCACTCTCAGGTCTTAGATGTCTTTCAATACTATCCCATTTTGCTCCACCAATTGCCCCAAAAAGCACACTATCGCTATTTTTTGCTAAGTCTATAGTCTCTTGTGGCAGGGGGGTTTTGCACTCATCATAAGCAATACCACCAAGAAGAGCATCTTTTAGATTAAATTTTAAATCAAACTTATTAGCTATTTCGTTTAATACAATAAGTGAGCTATTTACTACTTCTGCACCTATACCATCGCCTCGTATAACACATATATCAAATTCTCTTTTAGTTTTAGTGCTTAAATTTTTCTCACTCATTTTATACCCTTGTTGTTTTAATTATCTGCAATTATAATTATAATTTAGTTTTGTAATTCTTTTTTTGCCATATTCATAAGACCACCACTGCTAAGTAGCTCTTGCATAAATGGAGGAATTGGCTTAAAGACATATTCTTCGTTAGTTGTTGTGTTTTTTATTGCACCATTTTGAATATCAATATCCAATATATCATCTTGGCTTATCTTATCTACATTGCTTTTTTCGATTTCAAATATAGCCAACCCCATATTAAAGGCATTTCTATAAAAAATTCTTGCAAAATATGGTGTAATAACTGCTTTTATGCCACAAGCTTTTAGCGCTATTGGTGCATGTTCTCTGCTTGACCCGCATCCAAAATTCTCTCCAGCTACGATAACATCGCCTTCTTGCACTTCTTTTGCAAAATTCTCATCCAAATCAGCCATTGCATATTTTGCCAAATGTTTCGGATCGCTTTGGTTTAGGTATCTTGCAGCTATTATCAAATCTGTATCAATATTACTTTTATATTTCCATACTTTTGCATTTTTTATTGTTTGCATCAATCAATCCTAATAGTAATATGTGCAATATTAGCATAATTAGATATAATAAACATAAAAATAAAAAGGTGAAATATGAATGATGACGAGCAAAAAATAAGCAAAAATTTAAAACTTATGAGCCTATCAGCAATTATTCTAATTGTTTTGCTTACATATTCTTTTTTTAGCAGTGATTACTCGCCAACTAATAGTTATTATACAGGCATTTTTTTCTTAATTATTCTAATCATCTTTGCATTTTTAGCACAAAAATACAAATACAAATTAAGAGATTTTTTAAAAAAATACATAACACCAAAAGTTCAAACATATGCAAATACACATTCACAAGCGCCAATACAAAATAGTTTTAAAGAGCAATTAAACCAAGCAAGTAATGATGAAATAAAGCCAGTTGTATGCGATGTCAAAATAAGCGATATTGCAGGGCTAAAAGAAACAAAAGAAGAGATAAAAGAGCTTATAGATTTTTTGCATAATCCTCAAAAATACAAAAAACACGGAGTTGTTTTGCCAAAAGGTGTTCTATTGGTTGGTCCTCCGGGAGTTGGCAAAACAATGTTGGCAAAAGCACTAAGCTATGAGGCTAATGTGCCTTTTTATTATGCAAGCGGGGCATCTTTTGTGCATATATATGTTGGAATGGGTGCAAAAAGAGTAAAAGAGCTATTTACAAAAGCTAGGGCAAACTCGCCTTGTATTGTATTTATTGATGAGATAGACTCTATTGGCAAAAAAAGAGGCGATGGCTCAAATGATGAGAGAGACTCCACCTTAAATGAGCTTCTTACTCAAATGGATGGTTTTGATGATAGCTCTTTTGTGCTTGTTTTAGCAGCTACTAATAAAGTAGAAGTTTTAGATGATGCATTGCTTAGGGCAAAAAGATTTGATAGAAAAATACATTTTGCCTTGCCTAATGTTCAAGATAGAGCCGAGCTTATAACCTCTTGCCTTAAAGGCAGAAAGCACAATATTAATATTGAAAATTTAGCTAATGATACATCGGCTCTAAATTTTGCAGCAATATCTACACTAATAAATGAAGCGATTTTGAATATGATAAGAACATCTAATCGCAAAGTATTGCAAGAGAGTGATATTGAAGTTGCAAAAAAGAAAGTAAAATTTGGTATAAATGAATGCAAACTATTAGATAAAGAACAAAAAGACATATTAGCAACCTATCAAGCTGGTGTGGCATTTTTGATTAAAGAAAAGGTGTTTTTAAACTCTACTAAAATAGAGCAAAAAGAGCTAATATATCCATCTTTTAAAGAATTAAAACAATACTTAATGTTTTATTTAGTGGGAGATGAGGCATTGAGAGTGTTTAAAAAAGATAGCTTTTTGGTAGATGAGAGCAATATAGCAAATGCTTATAAATTGGCACATAAAATATGCGCAGAGTATAAAATGTGCGATGATGATATAGAGCTAATAGCACAACTTAAAAATAAACTTCAAAGTAAAATATTTAAAAATAAAGATATTATTTTAGATTTAAAAGTAAAATTGCTAAAAGATGAATTCGTTGAATATAGAAAATAAACTTAAAATACAAAGGGTTGGTATGAAAATAGCTATTTTAAAAGAAAACACAAAAAACGAAACAAGAGTGGCCATAACTCCACAATCAATAAATAATCTAATAAATTTAGGCTATGAAGTGTTGTTGCAAAAAGACGCCGGTGTTATGGCTAATTATTCTAATGATGAGTATAAACAAGCGGGTGCTGAGATAGTAAGTGGCGATACAATATACAAAGAAGGTGATATATTTATAAAAATCAACCCTTTTAGCAAAGAAGAGATAGAGAGTATAGATAATAAAAAGACTCTTATAGCAATGTTTTCACCTTATGTAAGTGAGCAAAATAAAAAAAACTTAGATATTTTTGCCAAAAAAGAGTTTAATGCAATCTCAATGGATATGATACCAAGAATATCAAGAGCACAAAAAATGGATGTTTTAAGCTCTATGTCATCTGTTAGTGGAAGTAGGGCAGTTATGGAAGCAGCTATGGAGTTTGGTAGCTCATTTGGTGCATCTATAAATGCAGCAGCATCTACCCCAAGAGCAAAGGTTTTGGTTATCGGTGCTGGTGTAGCTGGGCTTAGTGCTATATCTTTGGCAAGCTCTATGGGTGCAGATGTGCGTGCATTTGATACAAGGATAGAAGCAAAAGAGCAAGTTGAGAGCTTAAATGCTACATTTTTGATGGTAGATATAACAGAAGATGGATCAAGTGCTGATGGATATAGTAAGGTTATGAGCGAAGAGTTTATACAAGCAGAGATGAGGCTGTTTAAAGAACAAGCAAAAGAGGTGGATATTATCATAACAACAGCTCTAATACCAGGCAAAGATGCTCCTTTGTTAATTACAAAAGATATGGTAGAGGTTATGAAAAGCGGAAGCATTATTGTGGATATGGCAGCTGAGAGAGGCGGAAACTGCGAGCTAACAAAAAAAGATGAAAAGTTTATAAGTAAAAATGGCGTTAAGATAATAGGATACACTAATTTAGCATCAAAAATGCCAATGCTTGCATCAAGATTATACTCGGCTAATGTTACTCATTTGATGAATGATTTAACTCCAAACAAAGACGGGGTTTTGGTTGTGGATTTTGATGATGATGTTATAAGGGGTGCTAGCATAACCAAGCAAGGAGGGATTACTTTTCCACCGCCACTTATAAAGGTATCTAATGCCAAAAAAGATAACAAACAACAACAAGAGATAAAACCATTGCAATCAGATGAGACAACTAAACAAGATAATAGTTCGCTATTTACTAATTTATCTTTAATAGTGGTATCAATTATTACTATTTTGGCAAGTATTTTTGCACCAGAGGTGTTTTTGACGCATTTTATAGTGTTTATTCTTGCTTGTTTTGTGGGGTATCATGTTGTTTGGAGTGTAACACCAGCACTGCATACCCCACTTATGAGTGTTACAAATGCAATAAGCGGGGTTATCATAGTTGGTGCAATACTTCAACTAAACACTGCTGATTATATGGCTTTTGTATTAGCTTGTGTGGCAATAGGCATAGCTTGTATCAATATTGCTGGTGGTTTTGGGGTAACTTACAAAACCTTGCAGATGTTCAAAAAGCAAGGAGTTAGATAATGCAAGCTCTAATTACAGCAATTTATATAATATCTAGCATATTATTTATTATATCTCTAAAATCTCTTAGCAATCAAGAGAGTGCAAAACATGGCGTGCTTTATGCGATTTTGGCAATGGTATTTGCTCTTGTTGCAACATTTTTAATGGTAGATTTTAGCATCATAAACAATTTAAGCTACCTTACCACATCGGTATTGTTGGGTGTAGGGCTTGGTGTGTTTTTATTTGTTCGCGTAAAAATGACACAAATGCCAGAGCTTATTGCTTTGCTTCATTCTTTTGTTGGGCTTGCGGCTGTCCTTATAGGTTTTGTTAATTTTCTATCTGATAATAGTTTTGAAAGTATGATGTTAGAAAATATGCATAATTTAGAACTTGTAATTGGTGTATTTATAGGCGCAGTTACTTTTGGTGGCTCCATTATTGCTTTTGGTAAGCTAAAAGAGCTACTTGCAAGCTCTCCTATAGTATTGCCACTAAAGCACATAATAAACATTGCATTTATTATATCTTGCATTTATTTTAGTTATTTGTTTATGTTTAGTAGCGATAACAACCTTGATTATTTGATAATAGTTTCTGTATTAGCATTCATATTTGGACTCCACCTTGTGGCTAGTATTGGTGGTGCGGATATGCCAGTTGTTATATCAATGCTAAACTCATATTCTGGCTTTGCAGCAGCAGCTACAGGCTTTATGCTTAGTAACGATTTGCTTATAATTGCTGGTGCATTAGTAGGAAGTAGTGGTGCAATTTTGAGCTACATAATGTGCAAGGGTATGAATAGATCTTTTATTAGTGTGATTTTAGGTGGTTTTGGCATAAAAAAAGCAGATGCAAATTGCCAAAATCATTCATCACAAGAGCTTGAACACACAAAAATAAACCCATTAGGAGTAGCTGATATATTAAAAAACTCAAAACGAGTAATGGTTACCCCTGGGTACGGTATGGCAACTGCAAAGGCGCAACATTCTTTGGCTAATTTGTATGATATTTTAACCAAAATGGGAGTTGAGATGACATTTGCAATACATCCTGTTGCGGGCAGAATGCCAGGACATATGAATGTGCTATTAGCAGAGGCAAATATCCCTTACGATAGAGTTTATGAACTAGATGTTATAAATGATGGTTTTGGAGATGTGGATTGTGTATTGGTGATTGGTGCAAATGATACAGTAAATCCTAGTGCAATAGATGATAAAGATAGCCCAATAGCAGGGATGCCTGTTTTAAGAGTGTGGGAAGCAAAAAATGTGATAGTTTTCAAAAGAAGTTTTGCATCTGGTTATGCAGGTGTAGAAAACCCGCTATTTTTCAAAAACAATACCCATATGATTTTTGGTGATGCTAAAAGTTCGTTAGATGATATTGTAAAAAGCATATAGACTTACAGATATAGGTTTAATTATTCATATCTTGCAAAATTTTAGAGTATTTGCTAAATATTTGCTTATTGTTGTGCTTGATAGCGCCTTTGATTAATATATTGCATTTTTTTATAATCTCTTTTTTTATAATCTCGTAAAAATCGCTTTTTTTGTTATCTATATGTTTGAGTAGGGCTTGCACTCTAAACTCATCCATACACTTGTATTTTTTACTTAGCTGATCATCGCCTTCATATCTACTTACTTCATATTTATCTATTAGTCCTATTTTGTATTTTATTGCAATTCTTAGCCACAAATCATAATCTTCGCATACTATAAAACCCTCATCAAAATACCCAATATCATCAAATATGCTTTTGTGTATCATCACACAAGATGCAGATATACAGCAAGTTTGCACACAATGACTAAAAATAGCCCCACCTTGTTTTTTAGGCTTTCCACTTGGTAATATCTTGTGAGAGTCTTTTATCCACACTTCTCTTGTTTGGCTTATTAGATAATCGTTATTAGAGTGAAAGTTTATATGCTCTTGCAATTTGTTTTTATGCCATATATCATCACTATCTAAAAAGCATATCCATTTACAAGAAGCAAGTTGTATGCCAATATTTCTCGCTTTTGCAACACCGCTTGGTGGTATTTTTTTGTATATTATTTTTGTTTGATTATTGTTGTTTTCTTGTAATTCTTTGGCAATTTGTTTACATATCTCGCAAGAGCCATCATCTCCACCATCATCAATTATTATGATTTCATTGGCTGATAAAGAGCCATTTAGTATAGAGTAAATCGCATTTTTTAATCTATCAGCTCTATTTTTGGTTGGTATTATACAGCTTACAGTCATCAAAAAGATTGCTATTAAGCCCGTAGAGCTCCTATGCTCTCACCTGCTAAAAGGTGAAAATGCAAATGCTTAATCTCTTGGCACCCATTTTTGCCAATATTTGTAATTAGTCTATATCCATCACTTTTTACACCAAGTTGCAATGCAACTTCTTGAATAAAACTAGTCATACCACTCATTATATTTGGAGTTACTTCATTAAACGAGTCAATATGTATTTTTGGAATTATCAAAACATGTATTTTGCTCTGAGGCGAAATATCCTCAAAACACAAAAATTCATCATTTTCTAAAACCTTATTGCAAGGGATATCCCCATTTTTTATATCACAAAATAAGCACATTCATAATCCTTTTGGTTGTTTATGGATATTTGATTCTATCATATTTTAAACTCATAAAACAAACAAATCATAAAATAACTATTTTTTTAGTATAATAAATTAATTAAAGGAGATAGTTTGGATTATAAAAAACAAATAGATAATGCAACTTCAAGTAAAGAGCTTGATAGTCTAAAGATAGCCATATTTGGCAAAAAAGGCTTTTTGGCAAGCGAATTTGCAAAAATGAAGTCCGTTGCAAACGATCAAAAGGCATCTTTTGCAAAAGAGCTAAATATCTTAAAGCAAGAGCTAACTAATCATTTTGAGCAAAAATTAGAGCAAATAACCTCCAAAGAGTTGCAAGAGAAATTAGAAAACGAAAAAATAGATGCAAGTAAGTTTGATTACAAAAGTGAGTTAGGAGCTATTCATCCTGTTAGTGCAACTTTAAATAAAATCATAGATTATTTTGCAAGATTAAACTTCTCTATTGAAGAAGGACCAATTATAGAAGATGAGTTTCATAATTTTGAGGCTCTAAACTTGCCAGTGTTTCATCCTGCTAGAGATATGCAAGATACATTTTATTGCAATGATGGCAATTTATTAAGAACTCACACCTCCCCAGCCCAGATTAGAAAAATGGAAAACTCCTCTACCCCTATTAAAATGATAGCTTATGGAAATGTTTTTAGAAGAGATTTTGATATTACACATACTCCAATGTTTACACAAGTTGAAGGTTTGGTGGTAGCTAAAAAAGGCGAGATAACTTTTGCGAATCTAAAACACGATTTAAACGAGTTTTTAAAGCATATGTTTGGAGATGTAAAAGTTAGATTTAGAAGCTCATATTTTCCTTTTACTGAGCCATCTGCTGAGGTTGATATATCTTGCCCGTTTTGCAAACAAAAAGGTTGTCAAGTGTGCTCAAAAACAGGTTGGATAGAAATACTTGGCTCTGGAATTGTTAATCAAAATGTGTTCAAAAAAGTAGGCTATGAAGATGTTAGTGGATATGCTTTTGGTATAGGGGTAGAGCGAATTGCCATGCTAACACATAATATAAAAGATCTTCGTTCTTTGTTTGAGAATGATATTAGATTATTGGAGCAATTTAGATGATTTTTACAAAAGTATGGCTAAATCAATATGTTGATGTTTTAAATCTAAGCACAGATGATTTATGCGTTAAGCTAAATCAAATAGGATTAGAGGTTGATAGTCTAAACCAAATAAGATTAGATGATAATATAGTAATAGGCAAGGTTATAAGCAAACAAAAACACCCAAATGCTAATAAGCTAAATATTTGTATGGTTGATGTTGGAGACAAAAGCTCTGAGCCATTGCAGATTATCTGTGGTGCTAAAAATGTAGAGCAAGATATTTTTGTAGCAGTATCGCTAATAGGTGCCCTGTTGCCAAATGGCCTAAAAATAAAACAAGCAAAATTAAGAGATGTAGATTCATTTGGTATGATATGTAGCTCATCAGAGCTTGGTTTGGGTGAGGTTGATGAGGGCATAATGATTTTGGATGATAGTGTTGGTGAGCTTGTTTTGGGCAGAGCATTAAACGAGTATGATATTTTTAATGATGACATTATAGAGTTAGAGCTAACTGCCAATAGAGGAGATGCTTTAAATGTATTTGCTATTGCAAAAGAAGTTCATACTGCTTTTGATATGCCTTTGCATAAATATACACTCAATCCAACTACTTCAAACAAAAGCATTAAAAGTAGTTTAAAAATAGAATTCGATGAAAATATTCCATATGATTTAACTTATAAATTGGTAGATAAATCAAATATAAAATTAAATTTACATACAAAGCTATTGCTTAGCTATGTAAAACAATACACTAATGATAATTTTTTAAATGCTCTAAATTACGGCTCTCATTGTATGGGTGTTTTATATGATTGTTATGAGTATAAAGATAAATTATTTATTAAATTAGATAATGATGGAATATGTAATGTTTACGATGAAAACTCTCAAATACTTAGCAAACCTTTAATCAAACAAGCCTTGCAAACTACAAGCGATTTAGTTATCGTAGAGGCTAGTTATTATCATTGCGATGATTTGAATTTGAGCGTTTTTAACTCAAAAGAGCTTAAAAATAAAGACACAAAGAGTGATATTTATTTCAAATCAAGCAGAGGTAGTAATTTTGATTTAAACTTAGGTATGAATTTTTTACAAGAGGTTTTAAACAATTGTGGTTGCGTGGTTTATTCTGGGGCATTCTCAAATATAAACGCTCATACTCCATTAAAAATATTAGTAAATGTATCAGATATTGACAATATTATAGGTAAAGATATAGATATTGATGTTATGATTAAGATACTAACAAGTCTTGGTTTTGTGTGCAATAATACAAGCGCCACATTTTTTAATGTAGAAGTTCCAAGGGTAAGACATGATATAAAAGACATAGCAGACATAGCAGAAGAAGTGCTAAGACATATTGGGCTTGATAATGTTGAGCTAAAGCCTTTGGTTTTAAAATCAACCAATCAAACAAATGCTACTTATGAGAGGCATTTATTAAAAAATCAATTAAAAAACCAAGCTGTTAGCGAGGGATTTTTTGAATGTATTAATTTTGCCTTTGGCAATAAAAAACAGCAGATAAAATATGGCTTTGACAGTTTTGATAAAGCAAGAGATGTTGCTAACCCCATTAGTAGTGAGTTAGATACTCTAAGAAGCACATTAGTGTTGGGGCTTTTGGATGTGGTTAAATTAAACAAATCAAGAGGCTATAATAAAATTGCACTTTTTGAGCTATCAAGTGTGTTTGATAGCACTATATCTGAAAACAATGGACAAAAAGAGCAAATAGCCTTTGTGTTTAGCGGAAACAAAGAAGAGGCATCTATTTTTAATAACAATCAAATACAAAAAAGTGACTTTATGTTTTTTGCTAAGAAAATAGCCAATATAGTAGGGGAGTTTAGTTTAAGCAGATTAGATAACATAAACACTAAAATATCTCATCCTTATATAAATGCAGACATCAAAAATAAAAACAAAGAAACAATAGGTCAAATATATAAATTGCATCCACAAGTTAGTAATGATTATGACATAAGCGAAGATACCTTTGTGTGCGTTATGGATATTAAACACCTTATCGAAGGCAAAATACATTCCAAAAGTAAAGAAGATATAAATATAAAAATGAAAGATATATCAAAATATCAAACTTGCATTAGGGATATAAGTTTAAGCGTAGATGATGATGTATCTTATGGCACCATAAAACAAGCTATTTTGAATTTGAATTTGAATAATTTGCATGATTTTAGGCTAATAAATATATACAAAAATGATAGCAAAAGAAATGAGAGTAATCTTTTGATACGATTAGAGCTACTCTCGTATGAAAAAACATTAAACGATGATGATATAAATTTGGTCATAGATAAAATAAACCAAGGATTAGATATAAATGGAGTTAGGGTTAATATATGATTCAAATCGCAAAGCAAGGCAGAAACATAGATATAGCACTAAGTAATTTTGCATCTGATAAGTCTATATCTCATAGATGTGCTATATTTGCATTGCTTAGTGATAAGCCATCGCATATAAGAAATTATTTACAAGCAGAAGACACTCTAAATACTCTTAAAATAGCACAAGCTTTGGGTGCTAAAATAAATACATCACACAATAAAGATAATGAAATAGTAACTACAATTACACCACCAAGTAACAGCTTGTTGGAGAATAAATACGATAAATTGCATTTAGATTGTGGAAACTCTGGAACAGCTCTTAGGCTTATTGCTGGTTTGCTTTGTGCGCTTGATGGAGAGTTTGTTTTAAGCGGAGATAAATACTTGCAAAAACGCCCAATGGGCAGAATAATAAACCCCTTAAAAGAAGCAAATGCAGACATAAACTCACAAAATGATAAAAACACACCACCACTTATTATAAAAACAAGCAACAACAAAACAAGCTTTGATTATACTAGCCTTGTAAGTTCTGCACAAGTAAAATCTGCTCTTATCTTGTATGCGCTTCACACTCAAGATAAAACAAGCTATTTCAAAGAGCCATATTTAAGCCGTGACCATAGTGAGAGAATGCTAAAAGGCATGGGTGCTGATATATCACAAGATCTTAAAACTCATATTATTTCAATAAACCCACTAAAAGCACCACTAAAACCACTAAATTTAAAAGTGCCAAATGATCCTTCTTCTGCTTTTTTCTTTGCGGTTTTATGTGCTATTACACCAAATATGAACATTAAAATAGAATATGTAAGCCTAAATAAAACACGAATAGGTGCATTTAAGATTTTAGAACAAATGGGTCTTGATATAAGATACAAAACCACGCACAATGAATATGAGCCAATAGGCGATATATTTATAACAAATAAAAACAAAACCCTAAAAGCAATTGAGGTGTCTAAAAATATATCATGGCTTATAGATGAGCTACCAGCGCTTTCAATTGCTATGGCATTTTGTGAGGGTAAAAGTATAATAAAAAATGCAAAAGAGTTAAGAGTAAAAGAGTGCGACAGAATATCATCTGTTGTAACAAATCTTGAAAAACTCGGTATCAAATGTGATGAATTTGAAGATGGGTATAGCGTGTATGGCGTAGGTATGCAAGGTGAGATTAACAAAAATGTATCTCTTGATTCATTTGGTGATCATAGGATTGCTATGAGTTTTTTATTGCTTAGCGAGGCTTATGGCACAAAGGTTAAAGATATTGAGTGTATTTATACATCTTTTCCTAATTTTATTAAAATATTAGATAGCATCAATAGAGAGCTATAAATGAAAATAACACTAGCAAAAAGTTATGGTTTTTATGCCAATCGTTTGTACATTTCATTTGTATTGCCAAGTGAAACCATAAAGGAACTTAAATGAAAATAACACTAGCAAAAAGTTATGGTTTTTATGCCAATCGTTTGTACATTTCATTTGTATTGCCAAGTGAAACCATAAAGGAACTTAAATGAAAATAACACTAGCAAAAAGTTATGGTTTCTGTTTCGGAGTTAAAAGAGCAATAGATTTGGCACAAGAGAACAAAAACGCATACACGCTAGGCCCACTAATTCATAATCAAAAAGAAATAAACAGATTAAAAGATGATTACTCAATAGGCGTGTATGATAGCAACAAAGATGTAAAGCCAAATGACACAGTAATAGTAAGAACACATGGAATACCAAAAAACCAAATGCAAGAGCTAAAAGTGTCCAAGGCAAAAATCATCAATGCCACTTGCCCATTTGTCACAACTCCTCAAAAAATAGTTAGCAAAATGAGCAAAGATGGTTATTTGATCGTGATTTTTGGCGATGAAGAGCACCCAGAAGTGCAAGGGGTTAGAAGCTACGGAGATGATGTTATTGTAGTTGCAAATGAGCAAGAAGCAAAAGCTATCAAAACAAAACATAAAAAAATAGCAGTTGTTGCACAAACTACCAAACAAAAAGCAAATTTTTTAAAAGTTATAAACGAATTAGTGCTTATGTATAGAGAGATTAGGGTGTTTAATACAATATGTGATGCAACACTTGATAATCAAAAAGCAATTAAGCAATTAGCACAAGAGAGTGATGTCGTAATTGTTGTAGGTGGGCTTAGCTCTTCTAACACTAAGCAGTTACACACAATTGCTAGTAAATATTGCAAAGATAGCTATATGGTTCAAGATGAAAATGGGCTAAAAAAAGAATGGTTTAAAGGCAAGCAAAATTGTGGCATAAGTGCTGGTGCTTCTACGCCACAATGGGTTATTGAGAACATAAAAACAGCTATAGAAAACTTGCAATAATAAATAAAAGTTTTTTATGATACAATTTCAACAATATAAATAAGGATTAGATGCAAATTATGGATAATAATTACAATAATAATGAAGAAGAAAACTTTGCGGAGCTTCTTGACAAACACGAAAGCAAAGCAAAAACAAAAAGGGTTATTGGTAAAATTGTCCAAATAAATGACAATTATGCATTGGTAGATATCGGCTACAAAAGCGAAGGTATCATAAATGTTGATGAAATAAAACAAAATGGCGAGCTTTCTTTTAAAGAGGGCGATGATATAGAGGTAGTAGTTACTGATACTAGCGGGGAGAGACCAAAGGTTTCAAGAAAAGAGCTTTTAAAATACCAAGCTGTTGAAGCATTTATAAAAGAGCATAACGGCTCATATGATAAACTAGTAGTTTCTGGCAAAGTTGTAAGATTCAACAAAGCTGGTTTTGTAGTATCTAGCGATAGTGATTATGAATATTTTATGCCACTTTCTCAAAGCTTTTTAAAAGCAGACAAAAGCTCAGTGGGCAAGATGGTTACTGCTTATGTATTGGATGCAAACAAAGAAAAAGGCTCTATAGTAATATCTAGAAAAAAATATATCTTAGAGCAACAAGAAAAATCACAATCTCTAATAGAAGAATGGCAAAAAACAAATGAGCCAAGAAATGCAAAAGTTGTATCTGTTATAAGCGCTGGTGTTTTTGTAGATGTAGGTGGAATAAACGGAATGGTGCCTTTTAATGAAATAACACACAAAGGACCTATTAACCCTATAGGCAAATTTAAAGCCGGAGATGAAGTTAAGGTTGCAATCAAAGAGTACACAAGCTCTAATGGTAGATTAAACCTATCTATCAAAGATACTATGAGTGATCCATGGGAAGATATAGCAAATGATGGATTGTTCAAAAAGGGAGATGTTGTTACAGCTAGAGTGTGTAATTTAGAAAAATTCGGTGCATTTGTTAGTTTGCCAGGTGGCGTTGAGGCATTGCTGCATGTATCTCAGATATCATGGGACAAAGGTTTTTTATCTCACCCAAAAGATGTATTATCAACTGGTGATGATATACAAGTAAAAATCATAAACATAGACAAAGAAAAAAAGCAAATACAAGTATCGCTAAAAGCATTGGCTAAAAAGCCTTTTGATGAATTTGTTCAAAAATACAATGTAGGCGATATAATACATGGCAAAGTTGTAAACATAAAAGAATTTGGAGCGTTTGTAAATTTAGGTAGTGTTGATGGATTATTGCATAATGATCAATTAAGCTGGGATAACAAAAAATGCTCTAATGAGCTTAAAGTTGGCGATGAAATAGAAGTTAAATTAACTAGAATTGATCAAGAGAATGAAAAAGTTTGGCTATCTAAAAAGGCATTGAGCGCCTCACCCGCAGAAGAGTTTGCTAAAAAATACAAAAAAGACGACATAATAACCAAAGAAGTTGTTCAGATTGTGGATTTTGGTGTATTTGTAGAAATAACAAAAGGCTTAGATGCATTAATTAGAAAAGAAGATTTAAATACAGATATTGATGAAATTAAGGTTGGCGATGAATTAGAAGCAGCTATTGTGTATATTGATACTAATAAAAACCAAATAAGACTATCTTGCAAAAAAGTAGATCATCTGCATGAAAAAGAAGCTCTAGCGCAATTAAACCAAAGTAATGATTTATCTGCAAATACACTTGGTGATTTATTAGAAGATAGTTTTAAAAACTTGTAATTTTGGTTGTAATTATCTTACATTAAAGTAAAGGGAAAATATGGCAATTAGTATGAGTGAGCTCAAAAAAGGTCTTAGAATTGAGATTGACAATATTCCTTATAGAATTATGGAATACCAACATGTAAAGCCTGGAAAAGGTGCAGCTTTTGTTAGATGTAAAATAAAAAACTTTTTAAATGGTAAAACGATAGAGAAGACATTTCACGCAGGCGATAAATGCGAAACTCCAAATTTAGAGCAAAAAACAATGCAGTTTTTGTATGATGATGGTGAGTTTTTGCAGTTTATGGATACGACAACTTATGAGCAAATAGGTATAGAGTCTAAAATAGCACAAGAAGAAGCAAAATGGATAATAGATGGTATGAATGTGGAAGTTTTGTTTTATAACGAAAAAGCAATCTCTATCGAGCCACCTTCAATAGTTGAGCTCAAAGTTGTAGATACTCCACCAAACTACAAAGGCGACTCACAAGGTGGCAAAAAACAAGCCATAATAGAGAGTGGTGCTGTGGTTATGGTTCCTTTTCATATTTTAGAAGGCGATATGATAAAAGTAGATACCAAAACCGGTGATTATTTAGAAAAAGTTAAATAATAACTATATAGTTTTTATTGCCTATCCTTTGGGTTTTCGCTCTTAGGTTTAGGCTTTTGATTTAGAGCACTTTTATTTCAAGCTCTATATCTACATTAAACTTTTCTTTTACTTTTGATTTTGCCAAATTAATAAGCTCTATAGCATCTTTATAATTATTAGCATTTTGTATTTTATTTTTATTTATCAAAAAATTACAATGTTTTTTAGAAAACTCCATATTTCCTATGCACTTGCCTTTCATTCCAGCCTCATCTAATAATTTAGCCACAAAATAGTCTTTTGTGTTTTTAAAGCACGATCCAGCAGACGCATCTTTTGGCTGATTTGAGCGTAGTTGCTTGTATAGCTTTACCTTTTGATTATCAAACCCATACTCTATCTCAAAAACAACCTCATAGATAAGCACGCCTTTTTTTATGCCACCATCTCTATATTTGCATTTTTTTATCAAATCTTTACCCAAAATCTCCCCATCGCTTGTTTTGATGCTCAATATTTTGGGGCATATTTCATCATCTTTTAGCCCTGCATTCATAAACACAAGCCCACCAACTGTTGCTGGCAGTTTATACAAAAACTCAAAGTTTTTTATATCATTCTTTTTGCAGTGTTTAAAAAGCTCCCTCGAGCTTGTTTTTGCACCAACTATCAAAACTTCTTTATTGTCTATCGTCTCTTTTTTTATATAGCTAAAACTATCCCCAAGCATTACAAGTGGCGGAGGAGTAGGCGAGAACAAAATATTATAAGCCCCACCTACAATGTAGTGGTTCTTGTATTTTTGATTGTATTGTTTGATATCCTCTATGTTATCTATAATATCAACTCTCTCAACACCGCCTATTTTCAAAGAGCTATATTTTGACAAATCTACAATCATCTACATCTCACATCTTAGTTTTTTATACTCATCATCAAGCATATATTCTCTAACATCAATCAACTTATCAAATAGTTTTGCCTTGTATCCTATTTTATACAGATTATTAAGTGCTTTTATTTGGATATCATCAAAAATAACAGATTTTTCATTTGCATACATATTCAAATAAGTATCCAACAATCCACTATCAACCCTTACTAAATCTCGCTCAATTAGCATTTTACTCATAAGCTTTTTTTGTTTGTTTGCCACACTAACTGCTTTTATCAAGCACTCTTGATATTCAATCGCGCTCAAAAGCGGTATGCTTCTTCTTATTACCATACCACCCAAAGGTAGGGGCAAATCATCTTTTGTGGCATCTTGCCAAATATCAAATATTTCACACTCAACTTCTAATGAGCCATCATAATCCAATATAGACTCATGTATTAGCACTCCACTATCTACTTCATCATTTAGCACCGCATTTTGTATGTCTAAAAAGTTCATATATTTTATTCTTGCATTTGGGTATTTTAGTTTAAAAAGTAGCGCATTGGTTGTATGCTCGCCACTTAGTGCCACACTAAAGTTTCTTTTTAGGGTTTTGCTCTTTTTTTTGATAAGTTTAGGACCATACCCATACCCAAAAGAATGAGCCGTCTTTAAAAGCGCAAACGATTTGCTAATTTTAGGAAAAAGCGCAAAAGATATAGCGCAAATATCCCACTCGCCTTTTATGCAATCTTCGTTTAGTGTTTGTATGTCTTTTGCAGTGTTTATAAATTCAGCACTCTCTATACTTACCCAGCCAAATTTAATAGCATAATACATAAAAATATCATCAGCATCAGGGGAGTGTGCTAAATGTAGAGTTTTTTTATTTTGCATTCAATCACTTTTTATTTTGTTATGATATTTTAGCATAAGAGAGTAATGATAAGTAAAATTATATTACTATTGGAAACCAACAAAAGGAGCATATATGCAAACAAATAAAAAAGCCATTACCCTGATTGCAATTTTTATTTTTTATGTTTTAAATATAGCCAATCTATATGGTAGCGAGTATGAAAAATGGCTACAAGAGCAAAACAAAGATATCCAAAAAGCAAAAAGCGAGTTTGCAAATTATAAGCAAAATGCAGATGATGGCTTTGCTAATATGCTAAAAAGCGACAAAGCAAATTGGCAAAGATTTAGAGCTAGTTATAATCCATCACCTATGAAGCCAAAACCAATATCTCTACTAACTGCCCCAAAGACAAAAACACCACCAACACCACCACCATCAAAAGTTGGCAATAAGATACATATCCCTAGCAACAAAGCACCACAGCCACAACCTCCAAAGCCAAAACCACTCAAAACAAACAACAATCAAAACACACTATATATTGACTTTTTTGGCAATAAAATAAAAATAGCCTACAATAAAAGCCTAAAAATAAAAAACCATCAAATAAACAAACAATCAATTGGCGACTTTTACTCTAGCCTAAATGAACAAAAATTAAATACGCTTATGGATTGCATAATCTACAACAAAAGAAAGTTTAGACTAAACGATTGGGGGCTTTATTTGCTTGTTGATAAAATAGCAAAAGAGCTAAAACTAGACACAAATAATCAAGCGCTTTTTGGTTGGTATATTCTTATGTCTTTGGGTTATGATGTAAAAATATCTTACACTAATAGTGGCGATGCGTTTTTGTTGGCAAATATAAAACAAAAGCTATATCAAGTGTCTTTTTACAAAATCAATTCAAGGGTTTATTATATATTGAGCAACAATGGATATTTTAAACAAATACCAAGTATAACCACTTACACTATGCCATCAGATAAACACCTAAGAGCATTAGATATAAATAATTACTTTATAATTGCAACCAACAAAAAATATAACAGCCAAAGAGAGATTAGTTTTGAATATGAAAACAAAAAATACAAGTTTAATGTCAAATACAACAAAGCTTTAGCAAAATATTATGACAGCTTCCCGCAAGCTCAATATAGCGTATATCTAAACACACAAATGCAAACTATCACATACAATAGTTTTGCGCGCGCACTAAAACCTATATTGCAAGGCAAAAGTGAGCTTTGGGGAGTTAATTTTTTGTTAGCACTTACACAGCATAGCTTTAAATACAAAACAGACAATGCTCAATTTGGCAGAGAAAAACCATTATTTAGTGTAGGTAGTTTGTATTATCCATATAATGATTGTGAAGATAGGGTTATTTTGTTCTCTCGCTTAGTAAAAGACTTGCTGGGGCTTAAAGTCGTAGCTATTAAGTATTCTAATCATTTATCTAGCGCTGTTTTATTGAGTAATGTAGAGCAATTGAAGGGGCAATATGTAGTGCATAAAAACAAAAAATACATTATCGCAGACCCAACTTATATAAATGCAAGTGCGGGTATGATTATGCCAATGCACAAAAATGCGCAATATAGCCTAATAGAGTAAAATTAAATTCAATAACCAAGTGCAAGATATGTTAAAAAAGCTTCTATCTCTGGTTTTTCCATCTCTATAGGGTGT
>CAZXTK010000020.1:6019-19439 GCA_964643665.1 uncultured Campylobacterales bacterium | reverse complement strand
TTGTTCTACCTTCTATTTTGAAAGTGTTTATACAATTACTATCCATTAACTCTTTTATATGAGAGCTAAGATTTAAATCTTTGGCATTAAAAATATGCGTTCCCATATCGCCATCTGCACTTGTGTTTTGCTCAACTCTTAGCATTGTGCCGGTTTGATCGTTCTTTACATATTGAGTGTATGTCATTCTACAATCATTTGCACAGCTTCCACGGTTAGATACCCTGCCTGTTTGCAAGGGCGACAATAAGCATCTGCCACTATAAGCAAAACACATTGAGCCGTGAACAAAAACTTCTATTTCTAAATTGGGTAAATGTTTTTTTATCTCAATTACATCTTTTAGCCCTATTTCTCTTGCAACTACAATTCGGCTAACACCTACATTATAAAAAAACTCTGCATCTAAATAGTTCATAACATTAGCTTGGGTTGAGAGATGCAATTTCATATTGGGTGCTAATTCTTTACACAAAGATATAACACCAGGTGATGCAACAATAAAGCCATCTGGTTTTATCTCGTTCATTTTGATAATATGTTTTTTTAAAAGGTCTAACTGAGCATTAAACGGAAACCCATTTATGGTGGCATATATTTTTTTGCCACGAGAATGCACATAATCTACGGCTTCTTTGTAGCTTTCATATGTAAATTCTTTTGAGCTTCTACCTCGCAATGAAAAATGGCTAACCCCAGCATATACTGCATCAGCACCATAAGCTAAAGCTATTTTTATTTTAAAAAAATTACCACCCGGTGATAGAAGCTCTACTTTATTTTTTGGCATTTACCACACTCTTTATAATCAAGCTTCTAATTTGGCAGAGGCAAAATCAAATACAAACTTACTATCAACATAATCAATCATAACTTTTCCACCATTTAATAGTGAGCCAAATAATATCTCATTACTAATATGAGATTTTATCTCTTTTTGAATAACTCTTTGTAGTGGTCTTGCCCCCATTGTTTTATCATAACCCATTTTTGCTAATTGTTTAATAGCTTTTTTAGAAGCTGTTATTTTGATATCTTTGTCTTTTATGCCCTCTGTCATATCGCTTAAAAATTTAGAAACAATTCTGTGGATAAATTTCTCTTGTAATGGTTTAAACTTAATAATGCCATCTAATCTATTTCTAAACTCTGGAGAGAAAAACATATTGATAGCCTTATCTTCGTTTAGCTCGTTGTCTTTACTAAAGCCAACAACACTATCAGCTGTTGCGCCTAAGTTTGAGCTCATTATCAAAATAACATTTTGGAAACTTATCTTGCTACCGTTATTATCTGTTAAAACTGCATTGTCCATAACTTGCAATAATATGCTCATAAGCTCTATATTTGCTTTTTCAATCTCATCTAACAAAAGCACACAATGAGGGTTGTTTTTGATAGCCTCTGTTAAAAGTCCGCCTTTTTCATACCCCACATAACCAGCAGGCGCACCTATAAGACGGCTCACGCTATGTGCTTCGCCATATTCACTCATATCAAATCTTTCAAAATGAATGCCTAATGAATTTGCTAATTCTTTTGCTAATTGTGTTTTTCCCACCCCTGTTGGTCCGGAAAATAAAAAAGAAGCAATAGGCTTATTCATACCGCCAAGTCCTGCACGATTTATTTTGATATGCTCAGCTACAACATCTATTGCCTCATCTTGTCCAAAAATAGATTTTTTTAGTTTGGAGTGGAGAGATTTTAACATTTTAATATCAGAAGTTGTTGCACTATTTGGTGGGATTTTTGCAATTTTTGCAATTGTTTTTTCTATGTCTTTTGTGTTTATTTGTATTTGTTTTGCATTTTTACTAAAAAGCAGTTTTTTGCTTGCTGCACTTTCATCTAAAACATCAATGGCACTATCTGGCAAATATCTATCTGTAATAAAACGAGAGCTAAGCTCTACTGCTAATGATACTGCCTCGTTAGAATAAATAACATTGTGGAATTTCTCATATTTAGATGTTAGCCCTTTTATCATAGTTTTTGCGTTTTCTATGCTTGGTTCATCTACATCTATTTTGCAAAATCTTCTTGCAAATGCTTTGTCTTTGCCAAAGCTTCCTCTGTATTCTTCATAAGTTGTAGCGCCTATACATTTTATTTGACCAGTTGCAAGTAGTGGTTTTAGTATATTTGATGCATCCATAGAGCCACTGCTTACACTGCCTGCGCCTATTACTGTATGTATTTCATCTATAAACAAAATTGCTTTTGGTATTTTTAAAACTTCTTTTATAAGTTGTTTTAGTTTTTGCTCAAAATCGCCTCTGTATTTTGTGCCTGCAACTAATGAGCCCATATCAAGAGAGTATATTTTGGCGTCTTTAAGACAATTTGGAACCTTAGCTCTTGCAATAGCTATTGCTAAACCCTCAGCAATAGAAGTTTTACCAACACCGCTCTCGCCTACTAATATTGGGTTGTTTTTCTTTCTTCTGCTTAATACCTCTATTACACGAGATATCTCATGCTCTCTTTTATACACATCATCAAGCTTGCCTTTAAGCGCGAGTGCTACAAGCTCTTGTGAGTTTGATTTTAACACATCATCTTCTATGCTATCAAAATCAACTTCAAGGTCATCATCATTTTCGTTTATATTATCTAAAATCTCTACTCGCTCTAAACCTTGTCTTCTAAGCAGATATGTTGCATAGGCATTTTTATCTTTTAATATATAAACAAACATATCTTCAACACCTATTTCTCTTTTGTGTTTTCCAATACTTCTTATCATTTTATCTGTTATAGACACCAAAGTAACAGTTTGAACAGGCATATCTAATACAACTTTTGCTTTTGGAATATTTGATTGTATATAAGCAGATAGCTCCTCTTTTAGCTCTTCGCAAGATATGCTCAAATCTTTGAGCATTGAAGATATTTTTTCATCATCTAATAAAATTAAAAAAATATGCTCTATTGTAAGATATTGATGTTTATGTTTTTTTGCATATCTAAGAGCTTTGTCAAAAACTTTTCTAAGTCTCATGCTTATCATTAATTGTTGCCTTATTTATAAAATGAGTGTTAAAAAATACAAAAACAAAAAGCATTATGTTTGTAAATTTATTCTACTTTTTCTTCTACCATTGTTGCTTTTAATGAGTAGCCTGCATTTCTTGAAGCAGAACTTACTTGCGCAAGTTTTGTCAATGCTATCTCATGAGTGTATAAACCGCATAATGCCTTGCCTTTTGTATGTATTTTTAGCACAATATCTTTTGCCACTTCGGTTTCTTTAGAGAATATATTTATTAAAATGCCTACAACAAATTCCATGCTAGTTTTATCATCGTTCATTAAAAAAACATTGTATTTTGATGGCTCTTTAAATACTATTTGTTTACCAACCTTAGTATTTGATATTTTTTTCTTCACATATTTCTCCTATAAATTCTCTTATTATAATTATAACAAAAAATAATAATATACAAATACTATCAAATTTTTAGTTATTTTTTAGTTATTTTTATTTTATTATTACCAATTAGTCCATTAGCTCTATCTTTTGTGATAACTTCGACTATTTTAGAAGCCATAGACATAAATTCTTGCGACGCAATATGGTTTGGGATTTCATAAACAATTGGTTTGCCACTATCTCCCATTTGCACTATCTTAGCATCAAGTGCTATTTTGCCCAAAACATTTGTTTTATATTCTTTTGCTATTTTTTCAATATTATCTTTGCCAAAAATATCTGTTTTATCGCCGCAAGAGTCGCATATAAAGCCACTCATATTTTCTACTATTCCAGCTAATGGGATGTTTAGCTTTTTAAACATTTCTAACGATCTTTTTGCATCATCAAGTGCTACCATCTGCGGAGTTGTTACACTAATTCCACAAGATACATTTACAAGCTGTGCAAGAGTTAGTTGCGCATCACCTGTTCCGGGTGGCATATCAATAACCAAATAATCAAGCTCACCCCAAGCAATATCGTTTAGAAGCTGATAAATTGCTTTTTGTATCATAGCACCTCGCCAAATAAGCGCTTGTCCATCTTCTATCAAGCAACCCATAGACATTATTTTTATGCCGTATGCTTCAAATGGGATTACTTTATTATTAAAAGTTTTTAGCTCTATCTTGTCTATTCCTACCATTCTAGGGATATTTGGTCCGTAAATATCACAATCTAATAGCCCTACTTTATGCCCCTGCATTGCCAAAGCTATTGCTACATTCGTAGATATTGTGCTTTTACCTACTCCACCTTTTCCACTGCTTACGACAATAAAGTCTTTTACATCTTTTAATATGTCTTCTTTTTTGTCATTTTCTTTTGATGGAATGTTTGGTTGTTTTATATCAATTTGTAATTTTAGGTTAAACTTGTCTAATTTTTCTATAATATCTCGCTTTAAATCTGCACTAACTTGCGGTAGAGATGAGCTTATTTCTAAAAATAGCAAAACATTATCTTTTTTGATTTGGATATCTTTTACAAAACCAAACTCTATAATTGATTTTTTAAAATTTGGATATATTACTTTATTTAATTCTTCTTCTATTTGTTTTTTTGTGATTTTATTAAAAAACATTTTTGTTTCCTTGTTTATGGGTGAGAGCATTATATTTAAAATAAGATAAGTTTACTCTTTGTTTGTATTTATTAGATTAGATATGTTTTATTTTGATCTTAGAATTTAGCAAATAAGCAATAAGCATAACAACAAATAAAAGAAAGTATAAATTTATATTTGGAATAAAAACAAATACCAAATAAACTATCCATAAACTTATGGCTCCAAGTGGGGTTGGCATACCAATAAAGTATTTCTCGACACTGCCTTCATCTGTGTTTATGTTAAATGTAATAAGTCTTCTAACACCGCTTATGATGTAATATATAAACGCAAATGCACAAAGTGCCAACAGCGCAAAAGATTGTGACTCAGATGGATTAGCCACATCTTTAAAGATAGCAAAATACAAAAACATACAAGGTAAAATAACAAAAGAAAAGAAATCAGCAAAACTATCTAGCTGAACACCAAACTCAGATGAAAGAGAGAACTTTCTTGCAATTTTGCCATCTATAATATCTAACATTCCACACACCCACGCAAAAATTGCAGCATAAAAAAAGTTAGAATTAAATATAAAATACATAGCCACAATACCAATAGCAATATTGCCAAAAGTAACAAGATTAGCTAAATTAAAATGATTATCTTGTCTAAAAAGAAAAAAAGAACTTGATGAATTTTTAATTTGTCTCTCCATTTTTATTTTTTATTTAAATTACAATTAAAATTATTTGAGTGATTTGATATTTTATATTCTTTTGCTTTAAAGTTTAAATGATTTGCATTATCTACATTATCTAAAACTGCTATCGCTAAAACCACCTCTACGGCTTCTTGATCTGCCTCTGCCTTCTCCCCTATTAGAGCCTCTACGACCTCTGTCTCTAAAACCACCTCTACTTCTACCACCACCAAAGCCACTTCTTGAATTTCTTCCTCTGATAGCTCCTCTATTGTTAGAGCCTTGTTTTTCTAATTGCAATATATCTTCTATGCTTTTTCCTATTCTATCTCTACCTCTTAGGGTTTGTGCAGAATCTACAAGAAAAGAAAGCACTCTATGAGCTATTTCCTCAGCACTAAATTCACTCTCAAGCTCTTGGCAAATATGATGAACATCTTCTCTTATTATTTGATTTTTTAGTTTTTCTACAAGAGCAGATTGTTTTTTAGCAGATAACTCTTTTAGCGAAGGAACTTGCATAATATCCATTTTAGAATTTGTTTCTTTTTTGATCTTTTGCAATAAATAATACTCACTCGTAGTTACAATAGATATTGCTTTTCCTTTTTTGCCTGCTCTTCCTGTTCTCCCAATTCTATGAACATAGCTTTGTGTATCAAAAGGTATAGCATAATTAAAAACATGACTAACATCACTAATATCTAAACCTCTTGCGGCTACATCTGTGGCTATTAGAGTTGTTACTTTGTTTGATCTAAAAGCAGCAATAACGCTACTTCTTTGTGCTTGTGCCATATCACCGTGCAAACCTTTTGCATTAAATCCTGCAGATGACAAATAAGTTACAAGCTCATCTACATCTCTTTTCATTTTACAAAATACGATTGACTTTTCTGGTGATTTATATTCAAAAAGCCTAACTAATGCTTCTTTTTTGTCCCTCATATCTACAACATAAAAGCTCTGAGTAATATCTAAATTTGTTTTATCTTGCCCTACTATTTGTATTATTTTTGGATCTTTTAAAATCTTATCAGCCAAAGCCATAATAGCTTTTGGCATTGTTGCTGAAAAAAGCAATTTTTGCTTTACATCGCCAAGCAAAGAGAATATTTTTTTAATATCATCTAAAAATCCCATATCAAGCATTTCATCTGCTTCATCTAAAATAACAAAATCAGGGCTTATTGATAATCTTTTGCTTTTTAATAAATCTATCAATCTGCCTGGGGTAGCTACTATAATGCTAGCACCTCTTATATCTTTTAGCTGTTTAGAATAATCTGCCCCACCAAAAACTGGCGCGCTATACAAGCCTAATTGCTTTGCAAAATTATTAAACTCATTATTTACTTGTATGGCTAACTCTCTTGTAGGTGCCATAACTAATACTTTTACTTCTTTTTTATCGCTTAGCTCAAGCATATTTAAAATAGGCAAAGCAAAAGCTGCTGTTTTGCCTGTTCCTGTTTGTGCTTGTGCTAAAACATCTCTACCATCTAATATTGCTGGTATTGCAACTTGCTGTATTTGACTTGGTTTTTCAAACCCACATTTAGCAATTGATTGTAATATTTGAGGCTTTAGCCCTAATTGATCAAACCCCAACTCGTAAGATGTGGTTTTTTGGTTTTGTTCTTTGTTATTGTTATCTTCTTTGATAATTTATCCTTAATTTAATTTGTATAAATAATAAATATTTATAATAATTAATGAATAATACCCTTTTATTGCTTTTATCCCTTAAAAATATGGTACAATCTACAAAATTACAACTAAGGACAAGACAATGGCAGATAAACAGAATATATTTCAAGCATTATATTCTAACTTTTTAGGAAACTCTCCACAATGGTATAAGACATTTATATTGGCTTGTTTAATAATCAACCCAATGGCTTTTGCAATCGATCCATATATGGCAGGTTGGTTATTGGTTATAGAATTTATATTTACTTTAGCGATGGCATTAAAATGCTACCCCTTACAACCAGGTGGGCTTTTAGCGATTGAGGCTGTTTTTATAGGTATGACAAATGCTAATAATGTAAAACACGAAATTGTGGCAAACATTGAGGTAATATTGCTTTTAATATTTATGGTAGCTGGTATTTATTTTATGAAAGACTTGTTGATGTTTGCATTTACCAAACTGATCACAAGAATAAAATCAAAAATAGCTATATCTTTGGCATTTGTTTTTGCAGCGGCATTTTTGTCTGCTTTTTTAGATGCGCTAACCGTTATTGCTGTTGTTATTAGTGTTGGTATTGGGTTTTATTCTGTATATCACAGAGTAGCATCAAACAAAGCAATGCATGACACAAGCCATTCTCACACAAATGATGATGAAGTAGATGAGCTAAACAGACAAGATTTAGAAGAATTTAGATGGTTTTTGGCAAGTATAATTATGCATGCTGGTATAGGAACTGCACTTGGTGGTGTTATGACAATGGTAGGAGAGCCCCAAAACTTAATAATAGCGGCTAAGGCTGGTTGGGGGTTTTCTGAATTTGCTCTAAGAATGGCTAGTGTTACTATTCCTGTGTTTGTTTTTGGTCTTATTGCAACAGTATTATTAGAAAAATTCAAACTTTTTGGTTATGGTCATTTATTAAGCGATAAGGTTAGAAATGTATTGATAGATTTTGAGCAACACGAAAGCAACAATAGAACAACGGCTGATAATATAAAATTATTTATACAAGCACTTGTAGCTATTTGGTTAATCATAGCTTTGGCTTTTCACCTTGCGGCAGTTGGGCTTATTGGTCTTAGTGTTATTATTTTAATAACAAGTTTTTGTGGCGTTATAGATGAGCATAAAATTGGTCAATCTTTTACAGAAGCCCTGCCTTTTACTGCATTACTTTGTGTGTTTTTTACTATTGTGGCTGTTATAATTGATCAGCAATTATTTATCCCTGTTATTGAATGGGTATTAGAATTTAGTGGTAAATTACAACTTATTATGTTCTTTGTTGCAAATGGTCTTTTGTCTATGATTAGTGATAATGTATTTGTTGGCTCTGTTTATATTACAGAACTTTACAATGCTTATGCAAAAGGCGAAATAAGTAGAGATGACTTTGATTTATTAGCTGTTGCTATTAACACAGGAACAAACTTGCCAAGTGTAGCTACACCTAACGGACAAGCAGCATTCTTGTTTTTGCTAACTTCTGCATTAGCTCCACTTATTAGATTGTCTTACAGCAAAATGGTAATAATGGCATTTCCATATACTATTGTTTTGACAGTTGTTGGGCTTGCAGCTACTTATTTTGTGCTTCCTGAGGCAACTAATTATTTATATGGTGTAGATATGATACAACACCATGTGCATACTGCGGTAGAAAACAACACTAGCTCTCACTAATTACAAAATGGCAAAAAGCAAAGAGCATAGCTTTGACATAACTGCCAAGCTAGATATGATGGAGATGAAAAACGCCATCATACAAGCACAAAAAGAAATCAACACTAGATATGATTTTAAAGGTGTTACAAAAGAGATAGAGCTACACGAGGGAGCTAAAACACTAACATTGCTTAGCTCGAGTGATAAAAAAATAGATGCTATGAGAGATATTTTGATATCTAAAATGAATAAAAGAAATATCAATATAAAAGCACTAAAAGAACTAAAAAGCACAGACGCAAGTGGTATGAATAGATTGTTTACTTATGAGATAATAGACTCTATCCAAAAAGATGAGTTTAAAACAATACAAGATGCTATTAAATCGCTAAAACTAAAAGTAACATCTGCTAATCAAGGTGATTGCATTAGAGTTAGTGGTAAAAACTTAGATGATTTGCAAAAAGTAATGAAACACTTACGGAGTATTTCTTTGCAATCTCCATTGGTGTTTGAAAACTTCAGATAACAAAAACCTCTCTCAATGAGTAATTTGCTCAAAGACTCATACGATACCACCTATATTTCTTTACTATCAAATAGCTTGCAATCATCGCTAAACACTCATGATATAGATAATAAATTCTGCATTGAGGCATTTATTAGTAGTGTTTTTAGCAATGGTTGGCAAGATAAAACACTAAAAGAGCGTATGAGCCATATTGCCACTATTATCAAAAAGTTTTTGCCATATAACTATACAAAATGTATAATTATTCTAAAAGACGCATTTAACAATATCAACCAAAGAGAGCTATATTTGCAAAATATGGTTTTTGCTAATTTTGTATCTATATATGGGATAGAGAGCAAGAATTATTATATATCTATGGATGCACTTGAGTGTTTTACAATCAATAGCTCAAGCGAGTTTGGAGTGCGAGAGTTTATGCTTAAATACCCAAATCAAACACTAAAACAAATGAAAAAATGGACACAAAGCAAAAATGAGCATATAAGAAGGCTTGCAAGCGAAGGCTCGCGCATTAGACTGCCGTGGGGCGTGCATCTAAAAGATATTGAGAACAACCCAAGAGCGATTTTGGAAATTTTGGAAATTTTGGAACGACTAAAAGCTGATAATTCTAAATATGTAGCAAAAAGTGTGGCAAATAGCCTAAATGATATATCCAAGCAACATCCGCAAATGATTATTGATATTGCAAAAAAATGGCTAAAAACCAATAATAAAAACACTAATTGGATAATAAAACACGCTCTAAGAAGCCTCTTAAAGCAAGGCAGAAAGCAAGCATTGCAAATGTTGGGGTTTAAAACAAGAGATGATATTGCAATAACAAAATTATGTATAAAAAAAAATATAAAACTAAATAGTGATTTGAATTTTAGCTTTCAAATATACTCAAAAACTTCTGATCCATTAGGCAAGATAAGGGTTGAATATATGATGTATTTTAAAAGAGCAAACAATAAAACAAATAAAAAAGTATTTTTTATATCACAAAATAACTACAAACAAAACACAATTACAATAAACAAAAAATACTCATTCAAGCCTATTAGCACAAGAGCATATCACAAAGGAATACATAGAGTAAGCATAATTATAAATGGCAAAGAGTTGGCAAGTAAAGAGTTTATGCTAATTTAAAGCGCCAATAGCGACAATGCAAACAATTATTAAAAAAGGCTATTAGCCTTGCTATGCTCTATTTGGGCTGATTGATTGTTTGTAATATTTAGTATTTTTTTGTAGCTGATGTTTTTGATATATAAAATAGCATTTGCGCTACTAAGCTTATCTTTAATGCCAGAGATAATATCGCCACTTTCTTGTATATGCTTATAATCCATTACCCACAAACGATAGCTTGAAAACTTGCTTTTTAAAAACAAAACCTCATCATCGTATGTGCTTTTTATATTACTTGCAATTATAAAACGATTAGTAATTTGTTTTGATGGCAATAAACCATAATCAAAATATATTGGCTTTAATTGAGAGAAATTCTCAAGATTTGGAATTTCTTTTTTTACTACATATTCTTTTTTCATCTCTTTAAATAAAGCACCGCTATCATCTATATCACTTTTGTTTTGTTTTGTGGGTTTGAAATACAAGCTAATATCTACCAACATATTTACATACATTGATGGCAGATTTATTTGTTTGTATATTATATTTTGATACACAAATGAGCTATAAAAACACCCTTTTATATCTGCTTGCTCTATGTATTTTGCTACACTTAGCTTTTGCGCTAATGGATAAAGCAATTTCGAATACTTCTCATCATCGCTAATAATCCTAAACTCCCCCTCACCACTAAGCGCTTTTAAGATAATGCTAAAATCCTTGCTGATTTTATTGCTAAGCAAAAATGAATTTTGATATCTCTTAAAACACTTATGTAGTTTTGCATATTCCTTGCTAACTATTTTAAAATTCACATTATGCTTATTTAGCAAATATCTAATTAGCCTAATTTTTGCTTTTTTTAGAGTATCAACCCTAATATAAGCGGTATCCTCGTTTAGTGTTTTGATATCTTTTGAAGTTACAATAACATAAGCACCCTGCTTTATGGCTTGGTTTATATCCTTAGTATTGTTACAAAAAAAACAATCCCCAAAAGATACCCTATGTAGCTTATCCGTAAAGGAATCAGCCCTACTAACACTAGGCTTGTTTAGTAATGTGCCTTTTAGTATTTCATTTAATGAGCTTATATTCATCAAATAAACACATTAGCGAACTATTGAGCCATCTTGTGTTGGTCTATCTGGCGATATTATGCTAAGCCCATCTTTGTCTTTTGCACACAGTATCATACCATTACTAACATGCCCCATTAGTTTTGCTGGTTTTAAATTTGCAACAAAACAAACTTGCTTACCTATAAGATCATCTCGCTTGTAGTATTCTTTTATGCCTGCTACGACTTGTCTTGTTGGCTCTTTTTCATTGTCTTGTTGTTTTATTTGCACAATCAAAAGCTTGCTTGATTTTGGCACTTCTTTTGCCTCTATTATAGTCCCTACTTTTAATTTAGTAGCAAAAAACTCATCTATTGTTATCACGCCTTCATTTGCTAACTCTTGCTTTTTGTTTGCTTGTTCATTTTCAGCTTTTTTATCAAGCTGTTCTATTATTTCTTTATCTACCTTTGGAAACAAACTATCAATTTTTGTAATAGTAAATTCTTCTATAAGCTCTAAATTCTCTATTGTGTTTTTATAATTTTTTGTATCTATATCTACACCCAAACATTTTGAAGCTGTTTTTATTTTATGTGGCATTACGCACTCAAGCATAAGATTACATCTGTTTAATAAATTAGCAAGCAATACCAAAAGAGCCATTACTCTTTGTTTGTCTTCTTCTTTTTCGCTTTTTATTAGCACCCAAGGCTCATCTGCCGTTATGGTTTTATTAGCAATATCTAAAATACCCCAGATGTTTTCTAAAAATCTATTTAATTGCAGATTATACAAGCACTCTTTTGCATTCTCTAAAAACTTATTACTTTGGTGTATTTGCTCTTTATAATAATCGCTAACTTTATTTGAGCTAATATGAGAGTTAAAATACTTCTCGCTCATTCCCATAAGCCTGTTTAGCAAATTACCCAAATCATTTGCCAAATCAGAGTTTATTCTGCTTATAAGCGCTTTATGCGAAAAATCCCCATCACTACCAAAAGGAACTTCTCTTAATAAAAAATATCTAAACTCATCTATCCCATAAGTATCTGCTATTTCTTTAGGGTCAACCACATTGCCCACACTCTTGCTCATTTTTGCGCCATCTTTTGTCCACCAGCCATGTATTCCTATATGTTTTGGCAACGGCAAATCTAAACTCATCAAAAAAGCAGGCCAAAAAATAGTATGAAATCTTGATATATCTTTACCAATCACTTGCACATAAGGCGGGAAAAAGTCCATTTTGCTATCTTTACCATCTAATCCATACCCACAAGCACTTGCATAGTTCATCAAAGCATCAAGCCAAACATACATAACATGCTTTGGCTCATTCATACTATCTGGCAATTTAACACCCCAGCTAAAAGATGTTCTTGATATTGATAAATCTTCCAATCCACCTTTTACAAAATTTATCATCTCATTTGCCTTGCTTTGTGGCAGTATTGCTTTTGGATTATCTTTATACCATTTTAGTATCTTGTCTTGATAATTGCTTAATCTAAAAAAATAACTCTCTTCTTTTACTATACTTGTTGGCTTGCCACAATCTGGACAGCCCTCTTCATCTATTAGCTGTATTTTTGTCCAAAAACTCTCACAAGATATACAATAATTGCCCTCATAAGTGTCTTTATAAATATCGCCTTTTTCATACATTTTCAAAAATGCTTTTTGCACTGCCAATTTATGCTCATCATCAGTTGTTCGTATAAATTTGTCATAACTTATATCAAACTCATCCCATAAGTTTTTAAACTTCACACTTATTGCATCTACATATTTTTGAGTGTCCATGTTGTTAGCTTTGGCGCTATTTTCTATTTTTTGTCCGTGCTCATCTGTGCCTGTTAAAAAAAAAGTATCCTCACCAATTAGTCTTGAATGTCTTGCTAATGTATCTGCGATTATTGTTGTGTATGCATGCCCTATGTGTGCATCGCCATTGACATAATAAATTGGTGTTGTTATAAAAATCTTTTTTTTACAGCTCATTTGGTTCCTTTAATTATATTCGTTCGTGCTTCTTGCTCTGGGGCAAAGCCCCATATCAATTCATAACTCACGCCACTGCCGTGCAGTGGTTTTATT
>CAZXTK010000020.1:1971-5919 GCA_964643665.1 uncultured Campylobacterales bacterium | reverse complement strand
TTCTTGCTCTGGGGCAAAGCCCCATATTAGCTGAGGTGCTTGTGCTTGTTTTTTGTTGTTATGTGTAATTATTTTCATACTAAAACTCAAAACCACCATCTTGCCCTTTGTTCATACTTTGATAAACACTTGTTACATACGCATCTCTAATATTGCAATCTAATAATTTATCACAACTTATACAAGATGTATAATTATGTGACTCTTGGCATTTTTTCAACAACTCACTTTTTTCTTGCAGTTTTATATCCCACTCATCGTGTGGGGTTTGTGTGTTTGATTCGTTTGATTGCATATTCTCTTGCATATTACTCTATTGTTTGGTTAGTTTTTATCCAATGTTTCTTTTGCTTTTGTGATTTCTTTTTTGCTACCAAAATAACAAGGAATAGTATCGTGTATATGAGATATTTTTCTATCTAACAATCTATTGCCTTTTTCATCTACCCCTGCTCCACCTGCGCTTTCATACACAAATGCAAAAGGAAAAACTTCAAACAATGCTCTTAATTTGCCTTTTTCATTATCCACACTTGCAGGGTAAGAGAATATTCCACCACCTTTTAGCAATATTTGGTGCAAATCAGGGACCATTCCACCGCTATATCTTAGCTTGTATCCATCATCAAAAAAATCATTCATAAGCTCTTTGTGATACTTAGGCCATTTTTTTTGCAATGAGCCTGGTGCATTTAAGCTACCACTTTCGTTTAGTTTCATATCTTGTATGTATTTAAACTCATCTCCCATCAATCTATAAAGCGATACTTTGCCATCATATGCTACTACAAGCTCAACTCTTGGTCCAAACACAACATAAATACCAGCTATTAATCTCTTGCCTTCAAAGTCATCTTTAAAAACACCATAAATTGAGCCCACAGACAAATCAACATCTATCAAAGATGAGCCATCTAATGGATCATAAGCTACTAGCAAATCAGCATTTTCGTTTATTTCTATCTCACTCTCTTGCTCTTCGCTTACTATTTTTTTTAGACAATCTAATTTTGTAAAATAGTTTTGAATAATCTCATCACTTTTAATATCTAACTTTACTTGAACATCTCCAGAATTGTTTGTGCTTTGTGCCTTGTCTAACTCATCATTTTCGATTAGGTATTTAATATCAATAGATGCTTTTTTTATCTCATCTATTATAATTTGTAAATTATCACTCATTGTTATCCCTTATGCTTTGTTAGAGTATATAATATCTAAATGAGTATTAAAGTGTGATTTATGTATCATCACATAAAGGGTTAAGATGTTAAATTGTATTTTAAAATATAAACTTTTTATTATAAGCATTACTTTTAGTGTCGTTTTTAGTAGCGCTTTATTGGCAATAAATAATGATATTTTAAACACTCATATAATCAAAACAAAAAAAGCAGTTTTTAACATAAGCTACAATCAAAAATATAATCAATTAAATGAATACAGAGATTATTATGTTTTTTTGGTTGGGGTATATTTGATAAACACAAAAAGCAAAAACCACCTACAAAGCATAAAAGAAAACATCATTTTAGATATGCCCTCATATGAAAAAATAGCAAAAACAAAAGCCATCTCAACCAAAGAGATAAAACACCTACCTTTTATAAACACAAGAGCAGAGCATTTTTTGATATTTTTCAAAAAAAACAAAGACTATAACAAACGAGAGATTAAGCTAAAAATACAAGATCAAAGCGCAACTTTCAATACAGAGTTTTATTTATAAACATTACAAAAAAGAAAAGGCATACGATGATAGATTTCCAAACATATCCATTTGAAAAACTAAACGAACTTCTAAAAAACACAACACCCAATACAAAATACACTTTTAGTAACCTCACCATTGGTGAGCCACAATTTGCTACACCGCAGTTTATACAAGATACTCTAAAATCTAATACAAGCTTGTTAAACAAATATCCAAAAAGTGGTGGAGAGAGTTATTTATACGACGCTATGATAGGTTTTGTAAAAAAGCGTTTTAATATAGAGCTAAAAGCAAATGAGCTAATACCCCTTTTTGGCACAAAAGAAGCGCTTTTTAATTTTCCGCAATTTTATTTGTTTGATAAGCCTAATGCAACTATTGCTTTTAGCAATCCTTTTTATCAAATATACGAAGGCTCAGCAATTGCAAGCAAGGCTAATATTATCCATCTTGATTTAAAAGAAGAAAATAGCTTTTTACCTATTTTAAACGATGATGAGCTAAAAAAATGTGATATGGTAATTTTAAACTACCCTAACAATCCAACAGGTGCAACAATTAGCAAAGATGAGTTAGCAAAATGGGCAAAAAAGTCATTAGAGTATGATTTTGTGCTAATAAACGATGAGTGTTATAGTGAGATATATCCAAATGAGAGCAACAAACCAATAAGCTTATTAGAAGTTTGCAATGATATTGGCAATGGGGGCTTTAAAAATGCCATTGTGCTAAATTCAATATCAAAAAGAAGCTCAGCACCAGGGCTAAGAAGTGGCTTTATAGCAGGTGATAGCACCATATTAAAAGAGTATAAAAAATACAGAACTTATAGCGGATGTGCTCTGCCTTTGCCCCTACAAAAAACAGCGGCTATTGCATGGAGCGATGAAGAACATATACAAGAGTTTAGAGCAATTTACAAACAAAATCTAAAAATTGCAAAAAATATCTTAGGCATAGATGATACGAAAGCTACATTTTATATATGGCTAAAAGTAGATGATGATTTAGAATTTACCAAAAAACTATACGAGAGCAAAAATATAAAAGTATTACCAGGCAGATATTTAGGCAGAGATGGTATGGGTGAGGGATATGTAAGAATAGCCTTAGTAGAAGATAATGACACAACAGCAGAAGTAATGCTAAGATTAAAAAGCTTTTTAGATAGATTCAAACAATAATTGCATAATGCAATATTTTTATAATATCCTTTGTTGCAGTGATGTTTTCAAGGTATAATCACTTATGGAAAAATTTGATTTACAAACTATAGATTACGAGAGCGAGAGCTCACCTATTTCGCTTAGGCCAACCAATTGGGAGAGCTACATTGGGCAAGAAAATATCAAAAAAAACCTAAATGTGTTTATACAATCATCTAAAAAACGCGATGAGAGCTTAGATCATATTTTATTATACGGACCAGCCGGTTTGGGCAAAACGACAATAGCAAATATAATCTCAAATGAAATGCAAAGCAATCTCAAAATTAGCTCAGCACCTATGATAGAAAAAAGGGGCGATTTAGCAGCACTTCTTAGCAACTTAGAATCTGGGGATATTTTATTTATAGATGAAATACATAGGCTCCAACCAGCTATTGAAGAGATTTTATATCCAGCAATGGAGGATTACAAATTAGATATTATCGTAGGCTCTGGGGTAGCAGCACAAAGCATACAAATAGATTTGCCCCCCTTTACGCTAATAGGTGCTACAACGAGGCTTGGCTCTATAAGCACTCCGCTTAAAGATAGGTTTCCTATTAGCTTTCATCTACAATTTTACAAACAAGAAGAGCTATCAAAAATAATAAGCTTAGCAGTTGCAAATATGGATATGAAAATAACAAAACAAGCTAGCTTACAAATAGCAAAAGCAAGCAGAGGCACACCACGAATTGCTCTAAATTTACTAAAACGAATACGGGATTTTGCACAATTTAATAACGAAAACAATATATCGCCAACAAGATGTAAAGAAGCGCTTGATGCTATTGGGATAGATGAAAATGGGCTTGATAGTTTTGATGTAAAGCTTATAAAACTACTTATAAAACATACAAAAGATGACAAAGCTGTGGGGCTTAGCTCACTTGGGGTAATGCTTGGCGAAGATAAAGGTATGATAGAGTTTGCTGTTGAGCCTTATTTGATAGCAAATGATTTTATAATAAAAACTGCCAAGGGTAGAATGGCGAGCGACAAAGCTGTGAGGTTGTATGGTAATTA
>CAZXTK010000020.1:0-1871 GCA_964643665.1 uncultured Campylobacterales bacterium | reverse complement strand
AAGGGTAGAATGGCGAGCGACAAAGCTGTGAGGTTGTATGGTAATTAGATAGGTTGCCACTCTTCAATATATTTTATGTATTTTATAGTATAATCAAGACAATATAAACACATAAGAGGTATTTTAATGGTGCTATCCCATTACAATAAAACAAAACATACAGGTCTTTATGTCTCTAAAAGTCATCACCATAAATTAGGGCATAAATATGTTGCAAGATTTCAGTTTAACAAAAAACGATACACAAAAGTTTTAGGCTACTCAAAAGCCGACAAACTAACAGAAGCAAAAGCACTCTCAATGCTAAAAGCTTACAAAAAAGAAGTAAAAAATCAACACTCCAAAAACATACAACAAGCTAATACAGTATTAAAAAACAACGAGCACATCAGCGAACTACTAAAAAGCTTTAGTCACCACGACAGAAGTATGCTAGAAAAAAGCATACAAAAAATTTATGAAAACCATATTTTAAAGAACTATCAAGCAGAGCTTTTGAAAGTGCAAGATTATATAACCAAGCAAGGCAAAAAGCTAATTATTATTTTTGAAGGTAGAGATGCAAGTGGAAAAGGTGGTGCTATTAGAACCATGACTAGATATATGAATGCAAGAAGATTTACCATAGTAGCACTCGCAAAACCAACCACAGATGAAAAAAACCAATGGTTTTTTCAAAGATATACAAAACACTTTCCTACAAGTGGTCAGATGGTGCTGTTTGATAGAAGTTGGTATAATAGAGCAATGGTAGAGCCTGTGTTTAATTTTTGCACAAAAGAACAATATGAAGTGTTTATGCAAGATGTTACACCATTTGAGAATGGTCTTGTTCGTCAAGGGGTTGATATTTTAAAGCTTTATTTCTCTGTTTCAAAAGAAGAGCAACAAAAAAGATTTGAAGAGCGAAAACACAACAAGCTAAAACAATGGAAACTAAGCCCCGTAGATAAACAAGCACAAGCTATGTGGGATACTTTTAGTGAAAAAAAATATGCAATGCTAAAACATACAACTTCTAAACAAGCACCTTGGCATATAATAAGAAGTGACAATAAATTCAAAGCAAGATTAGAAGCTATAAAACTTGTTTTAAACTTATACGACTATCCAAACAAGGCTACTGATTTGGATCTAACTCACGATAATGAAATTTATGTGAGTGTGGCAGAAGAGCTAAAAATAATGCGAAGTAAAAAAACACATTAGAGCAAAAACAAAAATAAAATAAAAACAATTGAGGAATAAATAAATGCGAAAGAATTATGCAACAAGCCTAAGCGAAAAAGACATTGGCAAAGAAGTTCAAGTTGCTGGTTGGGTAAACAGCAGACGAGACCATGGTGGTATTATTTTTATAGACTTACGAGATGTTAGTGGTTTGGTGCAATTAGTATGTGACCCAGAGTATAAAAAAGAGCCTTGGGAGCAAAGCGAAAACATTAGAGATGAGTTTGTTGTTGTTGCAAAAGGCAAAGTAAGAGCAAGGGGTGAGGGATTAGAGAACCCAAACTTAAAAACAGGAAAAATAGAAATAATCGTAGATAAATTAGAAGTTTGCAATAGCTCTCTTACTATGCCATTTGATATAAATGACGAGAATGTAAATGACGAGATAAAACTAAAATACAGATATTTAGAGCTTAGAAGCAAAAAGCACTTAGATATATTTAAACTTCGTCACAAAGTTACAATGAGTGTGCGAAAAACATTAGATGAAATGAACTTTTTAGAGATTGAAACACCAATACTCAACAAATCTACACCAGAAGGTGCGAGAGATTATATTGTTCCAAGCAGAATAAACAACGGCTCTTTTTATGCTCTTCCTCAATCTCCACAACTTTTTAAACAACTTTTGATGGTTGGTG
>CAZXTK010000019.1:11183-19475 GCA_964643665.1 uncultured Campylobacterales bacterium | reverse complement strand
TGAGTTATATGTTTATTTATGCTGAGAGTTTCAATCAAGATTTAAGCAAATGGAAACCCAATCAGGCTGTTGGTCATGATGATTTTACAAGCCCAGGAACTGAGAGGAATGCTAATTTTATACCACCACCATTTTAGATAATAATTAGTAGTATTTTAACACTTATTGCTTATATTGCAATATAAGTAGTATTTAAGCATTATAAAAGAAAAATACTATATAATCACAATATGAAAAAAATAGACACCATAACACAAAAACTACAATCAACTTCGTATTCTTATACAGGCAAGGGAGAGTTTGAAGTTATTGTAAAAAATAATGCCGATAAAATAAAAAAATGGCTTAGTGAGCTTGTTCCTTTGGCTAATCAAATCAAAGAGCTAAATAAACAAACCCAAAACGAAATAAAAAAAAGAAATTACACAAGAATACTAACTAAGCTATTTAAAGAAGAATATGAAGAATTTACTTATATGAATATTTTAATAAGAGATAGTGACTATATTGCTATTGCAAGACAAACAAATACGCCACTAATAAGACAATACGATATGCTAAAAGAGGATAATAAATTAAAATACCCTGGCAGGCATTTAAAGTTTGTTGATTTTGATATTTTTAGAGAGTTTGTTACATTATACAATATTGAGCTTTTGCAAAAAGCCAATAGGATTAAAAAAGAAAAAACAGATAATGGCACTACTACAACAAAAGTTCAAAAAACATCAGCTAATAAAATTATGCGAGATAAAAAAGTGGTAGAAAATGCCATAAAAGACAACTCAAACAAAATACAAGAAGAAAATTGGACAAAATTACTTATTGGCAAGTAGTCAATGCTAAAAGGTTATTTTTTTAATTTTTTGTGGTTAAAAAGTGTTAGATTTGCAACACAATAAACCGCCATACTTCTACCCTCGCCAACTGAGTCTTGCTTTTCATTTGTTGTTGCCTTTATATTGATTTTGTTTTTGTCTATTTTTAACACTTTTTGTAGTTTTTCTTTTATCTTATTTTTGTATGGCGTGATTTTTATTTTTTCGCATATTATCGTTGTATCTATATTTTTAATCTCATAGCCATAAGAGTAAATCATAGCCACAACTTCTTTTAGCAATTTAATACTACTTATATTTTTGTATCTCTCATCATTGTCAGGGAAATAATCGCCAATATCCCCAAGAGCCACCCCACCAAGCAGAGCATCTATGATAGAGTGTATAAGCACATCACCATCGCTATGAGCTTTTAGCGACATTTTAGTATCAATCACAACACCACCCAAAAGCATTTTTTTGTTTTTATTATGCTCTAAAATATGCAAATCATATCCATATCCAACAAAGCTGACATTTTTGCAAGTTGGTTTTAGTTTTACATTTTCCAAATCATCAATTGTCGTTAGTTTTTTTGCTTTAATATCGCCCTTTATGTAAGCTACCTCTCCACCCACATAGGCAATAGCCGTGCTCTCATCGCTAAAACTTTTGTTTGTATTTAATGCTTGTTTTAATAATTTCGTATTGCAAAGTTGCGGGGTTTGTATAAGTTTTATATTTTCTCTAATCAGCTGTATTGGCAAAGAAGTTTGGCTTTTTTGATAAATAGCGGTATCTACCACATTTATATATGGCACCACACAATCTGCTTTGTTGTTTTTGTTTTTATTGTTGTAATTTATCAAATCTTTTAGCATTTGTTTGGTTATTTTGGCTCTTGCGCAATCTGTTATTAGCACATATTTGCTATTTATGTGTCTTAGGGCATTTTTTACAGATTTATCTCTTGTGTTATCTCCTAATACTATGGTGGTATTTTTATCGTTATTAAAACTTTTCATATACTCCATATCTTGTTTAGATGATGTTAAAACAACCTTATTAAATTTATAAAATTTGTTTAATCTTTTTGTAACATATTTCCAAAGAGGTATATCTCCTACCCAGAGCCATTGTTTTTTGATTCCTCTTTTATTTTTAAACCTTGTGCTAGAACCAGCACACAAAACAATTAGGGATATATCATCTTTCATAGAGTATGCCTTTTAGGGTGGTTTAATGCATTATATTATAATATAAGTATAATGCAAAATAAAACCATATAAGGAATAAAATTGTCAAATGAAATAGAGAATTATTACAATATATTAGAAGACGGCAAAAAGAGTAAAACACCAGCTAGATTAGATGTAATACAGAGTGCTACAGGGTTGTTTCTTGCTCTTTTTATGTGGGCGCATATGATGCTTGTAGCCTCTATACTTGTTAGCGAAGATTTTATGTATAAAGTTACCAAAATGTTAGAAGGTGAGTTTTTGTTAGGCTATAGTGAGCCTATAATAGTATCTGTTTTTGCAGCTATTGTTTTTATGATTTTTATCACTCATGCTTTTATAGCATTTAGGAAGCTTCCAAACTCTTATCGTCAATATATGATAATTAAACAGCACAACAAAAATATGAAGCACAAAGACACCAATCTATGGCTGTATCAAGCATATACTGGTTTTGCAATGTTCTTTTTAGGCTCAATTCATTTGTATATTATTATGACAAATGCAGATGATATAGGCCCTTATGCATCAGCCGATAGAATAGTTAGCGCGTGGATGTGGCCTTTATATATTTTGCTATTGTTAGCCGTAGAAGTTCATGGGACAATAGGGCTTTATAGGCTTTGTTTAAAATGGGGTTGGTTTGAGGGCACTGATGCTAAAAAAACGAGAGCAAATCTAAAAAGATTAAAAATATTTTTAACAAGCTTTTTTCTAATTATTGGGTTTTTATCTTTGGGAGCATATATAAAAATAGGTCTTTCTCATAAAGACAGTGTGGGTGAGAGATATGCCCCAAGCGAAATGAGCTTAATTATGAATAAGCATACAATCAATAAAAAGGCACTCTAATGAAAATAAAATATTGTGATTCACTTGTGATAGGTGGTGGTTTAGCTGGACTTAGAGTAGCAATAGAGACAAAAAGCAGGGGTTTTTCTACAATTGTATTGTCATTAGTGCCTGTTAAGCGTTCTCACTCAGCCGCAGCACAAGGTGGCATGCAAGCTTCGTTGGCTAATTCTAAAATGGGCGAGGGCGATAATGAAGATTTGCATTTTGCAGATACAGTAAAAGGTAGCGACTGGGGGTGCGATCAAAGAGTTGCGAGGATGTTTGTAACCACTTCACCAAAGGCTATTAGAGAGCTATCTGGTTGGGGTGTGCCTTGGAGTAGAATACGAAAAGGCGAAAAACATGCCGTAATAAACGCAAAAAAAGTAACAATCATAGAAGATGAGAGAGCTCACGGGCAAATAGATAGTAGAGACTTTGGGGGCACTAAAAAATGGCGAACCTGCTATACCGCAGATGAGACGGGGCATACTATGCTTTATGGTGTGGCAAATGAGGCTCTAAAACACGATATTGATATACAAGACAGAAAAGAAGCATTAAGCCTAATAGTAAATAACGGCACTTGCCATGGTGCAATAGTTAGAGATTTGATAACGGGCGAAATTAGCGCATATGTAGCAAAAGCAGTGCTTATAGCAACTGGCGGATATGGGCGAATTTACAAACAAACAACAAATGCAGTAATTTGTGAGGGTATAGGTGCTGCTATTGCATTAGAGAGCGGTGCTACACCACTTGGCAATATGGAGGCAGTGCAATTTCATCCAACGCCTATTGTTCCATCTGGAATTTTGCTTACAGAGGGTTGTAGAGGTGATGGTGGAATACTAAGAGATAAAGATGGATATAGGTTTATGCCAGATTATGAGCCAGAAAAAAAAGAGTTAGCAAGCAGAGATGTAGTAAGCAGAAGAATGATGGAGCATATTAGAGCGGGCAAGGGTGCAAAATCGCCTTATGGCGATCATTTGTGGTTAGATATCTCTGGGTTAGGGCGAGAGCATATTGAAAAGAACCTAAGAGATGTGCAAGAGATATCTAAGGTTTTTAACGGAATTGACCCAGCAGATGAAGGCAAAAAAGGTTGGATGCCTGTTAGACCAATGCAACATTATTCTATGGGAGGGATCAGAACAAAACCAACGGGCGAGGCAAAATCTCTAAAAGGGCTATTTTCATGCGGAGAGGCTGCTTGTTGGGATTTGCACGGATTTAATAGGCTTGGTGGAAACTCTGTTGCAGAAACAGTAGTCTCTGGTATGATAGTTGGTAGTTATTTTGCTGATTATATTGCAAGCCATGAAGAGTCTATCCCTTTATCAAAAGTGCATGAATGCTTAGATAAACAAATAAAATATATAGATGATATATTAAAATATAATGGAGATGAAGATATCTATGCTATAAAGCGACGAATGCAAGAGATAATGGATGAAAAAGTTGGTGTTTTTAGAGAAGCCAAAAGCTTAAAAGAAGCACTAAACGAGCTTGAAGAGCTTTATAAGAAAACCAAAAACATATCACTAAAGAGAAAAACTTTGCATGGGAATAATGAATTAGCCACAGCTTATAGAGTGCCTAAAATGCTAAAGCTTGCCCTTTGTGTAACAATGGGAGCCTTACAAAGAGAAGAGAGTAGAGGTGCTCATTATAGGGAAGATTTTCTAAAAAGAGATGATAAAAAATGGCTAAAACGAACATTGGCTTATTGGAAAAACGAAGATGATACATTGCCTACTATAGAATACGAAGAGATAAGCATAAAAGATATGGAGTTAGCTCCTGCTTTTAGAGGCTATGGTGCAAAAGGTATGATAATAGAAAATGAACAAAGCATAAAAAGAGCGCAAGAAATAGAGCAAATAAGAGAAAAATTGATAAAAGAAGGCAAAGATAGATATGAGATTCAAGATGCTCTTATGAAATTTGAGTTGCCAAAAAACTACAAAGCAAAAAACGAAAGGCTGGGGGATAATGATGAGTAAAGATAAAAATCAAGATACAACAAAAGGAAGAACGCTTAAAATTAGTATCTTTAAGTATGACCCACAAGAGCCACATATAAAAGCTGAATTTGTAGATTTTGAGATAGAAGAAACACCTGGAATGACTCTTTTTATAGCATTAAATCTCATTAGAGAAAAATACGACCCGAATATAAATTTTGATTTTGTTTGTAGAGCAGGAATATGCGGAAGTTGTGCTATGGTAATCAACGGTGTGCCACAGCTAGCTTGTAGAACGCTTACTACTTCTTTTAAAGATGGCAAAATAAGACTTATGCCTATGGCTGGTTTTGAGCTTATAAAAGACTTGTCTGTTAATACGGGTAAATGGATGGATGCTATGAGCAAAAGGGTTCAAAGCTGGGTGCATACAAACGAAGAGGTAGATATTACTAAATTAGAAAAAAAAATAGACCCTGATAAAGCTTATGCTACATTTGAGCTTGATAGATGTATTGAGTGTGGAATATGCGTTGCATCTTGTGGGACTAAACTGATGAGAAAAGACTTTATTGGTGCAGTTGGTCTAAACAGAGTTGCAAGATTCAAAATAGACGATCACGATAATAGAACTGATAGTGATTATTATGATTTGATAGGTGATGATGATGGCGTTTTTGGATGTATGTCTTTGCTCGCTTGTGATGATAATTGCCCAAAAAATCTGCCACTTCAAAGCAAAATTGCGTATATGAGAAGATCTATGGCAAAACAAGGTTTGAGCAATGAATAAAACACTACCCCTTGTTTATGAGGCTTTCATCTTATGAATAGCAAAATGATAACGGAGGATAACAACACTCTAGCTATTAAGTATATGCTGTTTGCTTCGTTTTTGTTTGGTTTTACTGCATCGTTTGCTAAATTGCTAAGCGAGCATTTAAGCTCTGTGGAAGTTAGCTTTTTTAGATGTCTTATCGGCTCTATAATGCTTTTGTATGTGCTAAAAAACTTTAATCTCACAATAAACAAACAAGCTGTGTTGCTAATATCTCGCGGATTAATGGGTGCAGTTGGGCTTCTTGCTTATTTTTATTCTATTGCCAATATGCCACTTAGCGAGGCTACTACTTTTTCTAAAACATCGCCTATTTTTACAGTTATATTTGCTTATTTGTTTTTGAAAGAAAAGTTAAATTTAATGTCCATTATTGCAATAATTATTGGCTTTATTGGTATTGCATTTATAATGGAAGTTGATTTTGCAAATATCGACAAAACACATTATATTGGTATTGTTAGTGGTGTTTTAGCAGGCGCGGCATACACATCTATACGAGAGCTTAGAAAATACTACAGCCCAAAGGCAATAGTTGCTTCATTTATGTTTTGCGGAGCTATAATTCCTAGTATATGCTTGCTTATAGGAAGTATTACATCAAGCTCAAATGATAGTTTGGATTTTATGATAGCTCCTTTTGTTGTGCCAAATTTTAAAGATATATTATTTATTGCAGGCTTGGGGGTTAGTGCTTATTATTCTCAAATGTATATGACAAAATCATATATGCTAAGTCATAGCAAACTCTCATCCACCATAAGCTATAATGGTATTGTTTTTGCTGGTGTTTTTGGTATAGTACTAGGAGATATGCTTCCTAGCTATTATGTAGCATTTGGAGTATGCTTAGTGATAGCAAGTGGCATAATAATACAAATAGCAACAAAAAATACAACTAAAAAGGATTAAAATGTATTATATATTAGGGTTTATTGTAGTTATTATAGCGTGGTTTGTTTATGATAAATATGTTCAAAGAAAGCATCAATTGTTAGCAAATTATCCAATCATAGGCAGAATGAGATATTTGTTTGAAGCACTTAGAGAGCCACTTAGACAATATTTTGCAGATGAAGAATATTATGACTCAAGAGATAAATTAGATTGGGTTTATAATGCTTCAAAAGGATCTGCTAATTATTCTTCATTTGCGCCATCTCAGCCACTAGTATTTCCAAAATATATGATAAAGCACTCCAATATTGTTTTAAACAATAATGAAGTGGAAAATGATTTTAGTGTTATATTTGGAGAAAATAGAGCAAAACCATTTATTACAAAATCTGTAATAGGTAGATCTGCTATGAGTGATGGCTCTATCTCGCCTGAGGGGACAAGAGCTTTTGTAATTGGTGCGTATACTGGTGGTTTTCCTATTAATACAGGTGAGGGTGGTTTGACATCTAATTTTTTGGTAACACATAGTAATTATAATAAAGAATATATGGAGATTTTAAAACCAAATTGGTTTTATTTGGCAATAAGAGTAATAGTTAAGTTCTTTTTTAACGAAAATATGAGTATAAAATTTTTGCGATTTGCAATGTTGCGTAACAATAAAGCGGGCGATAGCTTTTTGTATTCTATAGCAAACCAAGAGTTTTATAGACCAAATTGGAATGCCACATTGGAAGATTTTCCAAAAGAAGTGCCAAGCGATTTGGCCGATATTATTTTTCAGATTAGCTCTGGTATGTATAGTGTTAGAGATTATGAGGGTAATTTTGACGAGGATAGATACCAAAAAGTAATGTCTTTTTGTAAAATGACAGAGATAAAAATAGCACAAGGCGCCAAACAAACTGGTGGTAAGCTTGCTGCTGAGAAAGTAACTGACACTATTGCATATTACAGAAACATACCAGCACATCAAAATGCATTCTCGCCTAATCGTTTTCCATTTGCTAATACCACTAAAGAATTGTTTGATTTTATAGGAAGATTGCAAAAATTATCCAATAAGCCTGTGGGTATTAAAATTGTTATATCAAACAAAGACAATATAGAAGATATTGCAAAAGAAATAAAAGCGAGAATTGACTCTAATAATAGCGCTTATCCAGATTTTATATCTATTGACTCTGGTAGCGGTGGTAGTGCAACTGCGCCATTGGAGACTATGCAGAGAATTGGTTTAGATTTAAGACCAGCACTACATCTTGTAACAAAAGCACTTAAAAAATACGATTTATTTGGCAAAGTAAAAATAATAGCAAGTGGAAAACACTTAACGCCAGATGATATTATCGTAACCAAAGCAACTGGTGCTGATTTTGTGCAAATTGCAAGAGCATTTATGATGAGTGCTGGATGTATTAGGGCAAGACATTGTTCTGGTATAAATGGTAGAAAATGTCCTATGGGGTTAGCAACACAAGATAAAAGTTTAAGGGCTAGTTATTTTACTAGCAAACATGCAGTTGGTGTGAAAAATTACCACCAACAACTAATTGATGGTGTCAAAAGTATTATGTGCGTTATGGGGATTAAAAACTTCAAAGATATAAATAAAGAACATATAATGTATGCACAAAGCCCTAGTGAGATTTACGATGATATTGATAAAGCTTTAGATTTGCAATTGAAGATGT
>CAZXTK010000019.1:0-11083 GCA_964643665.1 uncultured Campylobacterales bacterium | reverse complement strand
AGGGGCAAAAAATAGCTTATGCGAAGCAAAAGCCCACTTTTTTACGATGATATTGATAAAGCTTTAGATTTGCAATTGAAGATGTAGGGGCAAAAAATAGCTTATGCGAAGCAAAAGCCCACTTTTTTACGATGATATTGGAAGTTATGTTTAATATATTATTCGTAATAAATACAAACCATTTGCGCCAATTGGGCTATTAAATATTTTTTCTCCATTTAATTGCTTTTTTAAATCATCAATGCTTAATTGCTTGTTTGATAATTTTATAAAAAAGCCAACCAGCATTCGTATTTGAGAGCGCAAATAAGCATTGGCACAAAATGTAAAAACCCATATTTTTTTTGATCCAATTTGGCGAGGATAAAATCTAATATAATAAATCACTCTTATTTTATTTTTGCCTTTTTCTTCTTTTTTGCAAAATGCTTCAAAATTATGCACACCAACCATATAGGGTATTGCTTGTTTTATAATATTTTCATCTAAATTGCAATTTAATTTATGTATATAATTGCTCTCAAACACATTAACATCTTTGGATAATATATATCTGTATATTCTTTTTTTGGCATCAAACCTTGCATGAAAAGAATTTTTTAGTTCTACTTTTTTAATAAAGATATTAGAAGGTAGTATTTTATTTAACTGATAGAGTAGGGTGTTTTTGTTTTCTTTGTATTTATTTTGCTTGATTTCTTTGTGCAACCTACCACACCAAAAAGTTGGCAATTTTATAGAGCAAACTTGATTTATGGCATGCACACCTTTGTCTGTTCTGCCACTAAAAATGATTTTTGAATTAATATTTAATCGTTTGAGTGCATTTAATATCTCTTTCTCTATGCTTTGTTTGCCTTCTTGTTTGACAAGCCCACAAAAAGCAGAGCCATCATAACTAAAAGTTATTTTTGCAATATTTGGTTTGTTATCTGGCATTTTGTGAGATAAATTATATATTTAAAACCTCTAATGCAATATCTACCCTCTCAAAAGGAGCACTTACTTGATAGCCTTGAACATAGTCTTTGCACTCATATGCTATTTCTTTTGCAATCTCTATGCCCATATTTATACCATCTTGCTTGCTTTTGCAACCTCGCATTCTACTCATTACTTCATCACTAATGCTAATGCCCGGCACTTCATTATGCAAAAACTCTGCATTTTTGTAGCTATAAAGTGGCCAAATACCTGCCATAATAGGTATCTTTGCATCTGCTTTTTTTATGCAATCTATTAGAGTTTTGCTATCAAATACTGGCTGAGTGATTATAAACTCTGCTCCATTTTGTATTTTTTGTTTTAATCTTTTAATCTCATTATCCAAAAAGTTAGCCATAGGATTAAGCGCAACCCCGCCGTGAATGCTTGTAGGAGAAAGCTCCCCGCCACCAAGTCCAAAGCCATTGTTTAGGTTTTTGATAATCTGTATTAGACCAATTGCATCAATATCAAATACACCTTTTGCATCTGGATAATCGCCTAATTTTGGAGGATCTCCCGTAACTGCTAAAATATTCAATACATTCATAACCTGCGCACCAAGCAAATCTGATTGTATTCCAAGCAAGTTTCTATCTCTACAAGTGTAATGAAGTATAGTTTCAATTTGTATTTTATTTTGAATCTCAATTGCTGTTACAAAAGGCGACAATCTAGCACTAGCTCTTGGTCCATCTGGCAAGTTTATACAATCAGCTCCGCCTTCTTTTGCAATTTGGGCTTTTTGCAATGTCTTTTTTAGGCAAGTTCCACGAGGGGGAACAAGCTCAATTGAAGTTGCTTTTTTAAAAGAGCTATCATTGTAGCATTCAAATAGCTTTTTTGATAATGCGGTCTTATTTTGTGTTTTTATTATATTTTTTGCTATTTGGGCTTTTTGCTCTTTGCTCGCATTGCTTTGATAGTTTTGAACATTTTTATACTCATAGTGTTCTAAGTTTTTTAGTGTTTTAACTGTTGCCTTAATATGCTCTACATTTGTGCCACAACATCCACCAACACCTTTTACACCAAGCATTACAAATCTTCTTGCAAAACGTGCAAAATACTCTGGATTATTTAGATAAACAGTTCTTTCATCTATTTTGTCTGGTGCTCCTGCATTTGGTGATACAAAGACAGGCTTTTGTATTTTTTTGATATTGTTTAAAATAAGATCATATAGACTAGAAGGTCCCACTCCACAATTTAATAATATAATATCCACAACTTTATTGCTATTTAGGTTTTTGATAAAAATATCAATATAATCTCTTGTTGCGCTGTATCCATCTTTGTCTACCGTAAAACCTGCAACAATAATTATTTCTTTATTTAATTTTTTACTTGCATCTTTTGCGCACCCAATAGCCAAAGACAATTCGCTCATATGGGAAAATGTCTCAAACATTATAATATCTACACCATTTTGGATAAGATATTTTGCTTGATTATAAAATGCCTTATTTAGAGCATCACTATTGCTATCTTTCCACATAGAATTTGGAGCAAGTGCCGGTCCTATGCTGCCTGCTAAAAATTGATCATTTTTTAGATTTTTTTTTGCAAGTAAAACTGCTTGTGTGTTTATTTGCTCTGTTTTTTCACTAAGAAGAAATTTAGATAATTTTATCTCATTTGCACCAAAGGTATTGGTTTTTATGATATCAACATTACAATTTATATACTCATCATAAACTTTTTGCACCAAATTGGGGTTTGATATATTTTGCTCTTCAAAAGAGCCATTTAGCCCAACACCATTATTATAAAGCTCTGTCCCCATTGCTCCATCAATAACAATAGGTCGTTTTTTTAGAAGTTTAAAAAAAATATCTCTTTTGTTTGCCACTACTAAAACCTGCCTTTTGTTGTGTGCTTATTGGGTTAATTGCAAATATATGCAAAAATTAAAGTTAATTTCTATCAAGAGTTTTTATAGACTCTTTCTTATTTCTTTTGCAGATTGAACCATCAAATCTAATGCTTCTATTGTTTCAGGCCATTTTCTTGTTTTAAGACCACAATCAGGGTTTACCCAAATTTGCCAATCTTCAAAATAGTTTCTAGCTTGATTTAATATCTCAACCATTTCATCTTTTTTTGGTATACGAGGAGTGTGAATATCATAAACTCCCAATCCTATTTCGTTTGGATAGTTATTATCTTTAAAAACTTGCAATATGTCCATATTGCTTTTACTAGCTTCAATAGTAATAACATCTGCATCCATTGCTATAACTTCTTTTATCATAGAGTTAAAATCACTATAACACATATGAGTGTGTATTTGCGTTTCATCTTTTACGCCACTTGCACTAATTCTAAAACTCTCTACTGCCCAGTTAAGACACTTGGCCCACTGTGCTTTTTTAAGTGGTAAAACTTCTCTGATGGCTGGCTCATCTATTTGTATAATTTTAAGCCCAGCTTTCTCAAGTGCTACAACTTCATCTCTTAGAGCAAAAGCAATTTGCTTACAGCTCGCCTCTAATGTTATATCTTCTCTCGTAAAAGACCATTTCAAAATTGTAACAGGTCCTGTAAGCATAGCTTTCATAGGTCTATGAGTTTGCTCTTGGGCAAATTTGCTCCATTTTACAGTGATATCTCTTGCTCTGCTTATATCTCCATAAATAATTGGTGGTTTAACACATCTACTACCGTAGCTTTGAACCCATCCATTAGAGCTAAACGCCATACCGTTTAGGTTTTCTCCAAAATACTCAACCATATCGTTTCGCTCAAATTCACCATGAACTAAAACATCTAAATCTAACTCTTCTTGTTTTTTAATGCACGATATAGTTTCTTCTTCAAGGAATTTATTATATTGCTCTTCGTTTATTATTCCTTTTTTAAACTCTAATCTTTTTTTTCTAACTTCATTTGTTTGTGGAAATGAGCCTATGGTGGTCGTAGGGAATGGTTTTAAGTTTAATATCTTAACTTGTTTTTCTCTTCTTGTTTTAAATTCGCTATCTCTTTGTGAGTCTTTGCTTGTTATGTTTGCGCATCTTTTTTGAACTTCGCTATCGTTTATAAAATCAGATGTTTGGTATTCTTTTTTGTTTGTTTCGCTTTTTGTAAGCTCGTTTGCAATAGCATCTTTGCCGTTATTTAAACCATTTGCTAAGATTGTAATTTCTGTTAGTTTTTCATTGGCAAAAGCTAAGTGTTTTAAAAGTCTTTCATCGATTTTATCTTCGCCTTTTAGCGACACGGGAGAGTGTATTAAAGAGCAAGATGAACATACTATCAATCTATCTTTGCCTATTTTGCTTGATATTTGCTCTAAGAGATCAAAAGATTTGTTCAAATCATTTGCCCAGATGTTTCTACCATCTACAATACCGCAAGATAAGCTTTTATCTTGCGAGAGATTATCTAACGAGCTTAGTAATTCTTTGCTATCACATCTTGTAATATCTACATGGATAGTATCTACATTTAGCGAATACACAAAAGAATAATCAATATTGGAAAAATAGCTTGATAAGAAAAACTTAGCACCTTTTAGAGTGTTGTATGTTTTACTTATTGCCTCTTTATCTTCATTTGTTAAATCCATTGCCAAAAATGGCTCATCAAATTGAATTTCTTCCACGCCAATATTAACAAGTCTGTCTATTATTTCTTGATAGGCAACAAGCAATTTATCAAGCAAACTTAATGGGTTGTTAAAGCCTTTTGAGAGCAAAAGAAAAGAAACAGGCGCTACCAAAACAGCTCTTGGCTTTAATCCTAACTCTATTGCCTCTTTGCATTCATCAAATATTTTATCGCAAGAGATTTTAAACTCAGTGTTTTTGTTAAATCTTGGAACTATGTAGTGATAGTTTGTATCAAACCATTTAATCATCTCGCCAGTTTTTAGATCTAATCCGTCTTTTTGATACCCTCTTGCAAAAGCATAGTATTTTGCTAAGTTATATTTATCTTCGCTTCCGTCTTGTTTTACTTCGTCGTATTCATCTGGGATAATGCCTAAAAGAGATATCATATCTAACATGTGATCATAGTATGAGAAATCACCCACAGGAACCGAGCTAAAGTTTAGTTTTTTGTAATTGTTTAAATTGTTTATTCTTATTTCTTTGGCAATATCCATAAGCTCACTAACTGTGATATCACCTCTCCAATATTTTTCTTGAGCAAATTTAAGCTCTCTATTAGCTCCAATTCTTGGATATCCTAATACTGTTGATTTTGTTGCCATCACGCATACTCCTATGGGGTTTGTTTTATTTTTTAAAAAGCAATTATATCAAAAAAGACTTAATTTATATATTTTATTTTATTGTAATTATATTTTGGTATAATACCTAACTTTACATATTTACACATATAAGGCTCAAAGGCGACACTAAATGGCAACCAAAACAACCACACTAAAAGCAATAGAAAAGATTTTTAAAGAAAACAAAGGCAAATTATTAACTTATGAGAATTTATCTAAGTGTTTTAAAGAAGCACCTACCGTGGCTATTGCCAAAAAAATATTAGCTCTTAAATGCTTGTATGATGTTGAATTATTATCTTTGGGTGAAAAAGCTAACAAACAAAGCCTCAAGACCATGCAAGCTGAACAAACAAAATTGCAAAAGAAAATTCAAGATGCTAAAAATGAACTATTTGATATTGTAAAAAGTAAAGAGCAATTAGAATGGAGCAGATCTGATTCTCCTATACGGATGTATTTAAGAGAAATGGGAAAACTAAACCTTCTTACCAAAGAAGATGAGATAGATTTGGGCAAGGCAGTAGAAGAGGGCGAAGATTTGATAATGGATGCTGTTTGTTCTGTTTCTTATTTGGTGGAATTTATATTAAACTACAAAGAACCTCTAATAAAAAGAGAGCGAAAAGTAAAAGAGCTTTTTAGAAATTTTGATGATGGTGGCGATGAGGATGATGTAAGTGATGAAACTAAAACAGATAAGGCATTAGATAACAGAAAAGACTTAATTGTTAAAGCATTCAAAGAAGCAGAAAAGGCAAAAAGAGATTGGTTTAAATATTTAGAAAAAAACCCACAACCTAAAAGCGATAAAGAATTAGATGTTATTTATTTTGAAGTATCAAAAGCATGCAAAAAAAGAATTTTGACTGATGCTTTGATGAATTTGGGTCCTACAAGTAAGCTCATAAATGAGATTGTTAAATCTATGGAAACGGTTTTAAGAAGTGATGATGGGTTTAATAAAGAGCTCAAAAAGTTAGAGTATAAATTGCCACTTTTTAATGACATACTAAGAGAAAACCATAAAAAAATATTAGATGAGATAACTAATTTAAGCAAAGAAGAAATTGCAAATAGAGTGCCAGAGGTTACCATGGTTGGTGTGTATATGGAGATTAAAAAGCTAATTCTAACACAACAAGCAAGTGAGAGTGGTTTTGATTTAGATGAAAAGATGCTTGATAAGATATTAACTCAGATTAAAATAGGCAAAAACATAACAACAAGAGCAAAATTCAAAATGGCACAAAGCAATCTGAGACTGGTGGTCTCAATTGCTAAAAAATATACAAGCAGAGGGTTGCCATTTTTGGATTTAATTCAAGAGGGCAATATTGGGCTTATGAAAGCTGTTGATAAGTTTGAGTATAAAAAAGGGTATAAATTCTCTACCTATGCTACTTGGTGGATAAGACAAGCAATAAGTAGAGCTATTGCTGATCAAGCTAGGACTATTAGAATACCTATTCATATGATAGAAACAATAAATAAAATAAACACCTTTACTAAAAACTACATCCAATCAAATGGAAGAGAGCCTACTATTCAAGAAATAGCAGCAAAAATAGGCTTGAGTGTAGAGAAAACACAACAAGTGATAAAAATAACAAAAGAGCCTGTGAGTTTGGATGCACCTATTGGCGATGAAGATGATGGAAAGTTTGGCGATTTGGTAACAGATATAAATGCGCCTACACCGCTTGACCTTATGGTAGAGGTAGATTTAAATGAGCAAATTAATCAAGTAATAAATCAATTAAACGAAAGAGAGCAAGCAGTTATTAGGCTAAGATATGGGCTAACAGATGACAAGAGTGATAGAACATTAGAAGAGATAGGCAAAGAGCTAAATATTACAAGAGAGAGAGTAAGACAAATAGAAGCCTCTGCTATTAAAAAAATGACTCACCCTGATATTGGTAGAAACTTAAAAGAATATTCTAGCTCTTAATATAAAATAACGAGATACAAAAATGACAAAATGACAAAATTACAACATTGCAACATTGCAACGCAAAGACATAGCTGACAATTTCAAAACAAACAATACATATAGGGGCCATAAATGACCAACACATTAAACTCATACAAACAAAAAATAGAAAATTTTTTTGGAAATTTAAGCGATTATATATATGAAAATCCAATAAAAATCATAATAATCATTGCAAGTATAGTTGTAATATTAGGCACACAATTAAAATATATCACTATAAATACTTCTACCGAGGGTTTTTTGCATAAAAACTCACAAGAGCTTATCAAATATAATGAATTTGTAGCGCAGTTTGGCAAAGATGATAGGGTTATCATTATCATACAAAGCGATAATGTTTTAAGCAAAGAGTTTTTGAAAAAACTGCAAAAATTACACAAAGAGTTGCAAGATAACACCCCATATCTAAACGACATCACATCTTTGATAAATGCAAGAAACACTTATGGCACAAAAGATTCTTTGATTGTTGATGACTTATTTAAAGAAATACCTAAAAATAAAAAAGAATTTGAGCATAAAAAAAAGTTAGCTCATTCTAACCCATTTTTAGATAATTTAATAATAAACAAAGATTCCACACTAACATCTATTATTATAGAGCCATTTGCTTATAGCACTCTAAATCAAAATCAAAATAGACAAGCAAACGCTAATAGTGATAGTGATGAGAGTGGTTTTGATGATGGCCTTATAGATGATAGGGATAATGCAAATACAAATGAGCAAAAAGACGATAGAGTTTTGCTAACCGATGAAGAAAATACAAAGATGGTTAATAAGATAATGCAAATTGTGAGCCAATACAATGCAGAGGATTTTAAAATATTAGTAGCTGGTTCATCTGTTGTCACATCTGATATAAAAGCTGGAATGAAGCATGATATGATGCTTTTTACAAGGCTTACAATTTTAGTAATTGCTATTACTTTGGCATTTTTGTTTTTTAGAATTAGTGGGGTTATTTTGCCACTAATTGCAGTAGGGCTTACAATCGTTGTTACAATATCGCTTATGGGCCTTACTAACACGCCTTTGAGTATGGTTACTCAGATTATGCCATCATTTCTGTTAGCTGTGATTGTTGGTGGGGCTATTCATATTTTGGCTATATTTTTTAAAGAGTTCGACATAACAAAAGATAAAAAAGCATCACTAAGATACGCTATGAGCCATAGTGCGTTAGCTATTATTATGACAACGCTTACTACCGCTGCTGGTTTGTGGAGTTTTTCATTCTCAAGCGTGGCTCCAATTGCTGATTTGGGCAAGTTTGCTAGTGCGGGTGTAATATTAGGATTGCTTTTTACTATTATTATGATACCTGCTGTTTTGGCTTTGATTAGACTAAAACCAAAAGATTTAAAAGCATATAACGATGATAAAGCTCACACATTAGCAGATAAGATATTGCTCAATATCGCTGATTTTAGTGTGAAATATTATAAACAAATAATTGTTGTTTCATTTGTTATGATTGCTATTGCTGTGGCTATTGCATCTAATCTTAGATTTTCACATAATCCTGTTTTATGGTTAGATGAAAAATCTCAGGTTCGTATATCAACAACTTTGATTGATAAAAAGATGGGCGGTTCTAGCACATTAGAGATGATAATAGATACCAAAAAAGAAAACGGCTTGTATGAGCCTAAGATTCTAAAAGCAATTGATGAGTTCTCCAAAAAGGCACTTCTTATAAATAATCAGCATTATAGAGTAACAAAAGTTATGAGTATTGTAGATATTTTAAAAGAATCAAACAAGGCTTTACATGCAAATGACGAGCAATACTACAAAATACCAGATGACAAAAAACTAATAGCGCAAGAGTTGTTTTTGTTCTCTAACTCAGGAAGCGATGATATGGAAACATTTGTAGATAGCGGATTTTCTAAAGCTAGAATTACTCTAAAACTTCCAAATATGGATGCAGTTTATTATAATGACTTATTAGGCGAGGTAAATAAAGTAATCAATTTAACTTTTGATGGCTTATTGGTTGATAATGGTGCAAATGCACAAATATATACAACTGGTATATCAAAACTTTTATCTACTATTATGAGTAATGCTATTTATTCAAGTGCAAATAGTTATGTATTGGCTTTTGTTTTGATAACTATTATGATGATTTTCATTGTTGGGAATGTTAAGCTTGGGCTTATTTCTATGATACCAAATGTATTGCCTATTTTGGTGATGAGTGTGATTATGGTTATTTTTAATTTACCATTAGATATGTTTACTATGCTAATTGGGGCAATAGCTATTGGCTTAGCGGTTGATGATACAGTGCATTTTTTGCATAATTTTTCTAAATACAATCACAAATACAAAGATGTGCAAAAGGCCATAGAGATGACACTAATGACAACAGGTAGAGCAATGTTTGTAACTACTATTGTTCTATCTTGTGGGTTTTTTATTTTTATGCTTGCTAGTATGTCAAATCTATTTAATTTTGGGTTACTAACAGGCGTGGCTATCATAGTAGCACTTTTAGCGGATTTTTTGCTTTTGCCTGCTATTATGGTGGCGCTTGATAAAAAATCCAAGAAATAATATACTTCAATAGCCGTTTTATAATTAGTTATAATAGTTATACTTAATGGCAAATTTATAAAAACAAAAGACTACAATAAACCCCATTTGGCAATAAACTCTTTGCTTAGTTTTGGTATCAAACCTCTTTTTTGCAATGATTGCAAAACTTTTTTATCACAAAGCACATCATCTGGCCATTGCCTTTTAAAATTATCACACTCTTTACTTTTGTTTGTCGCATCTATTAGCACCATATTGTTTTTTATAATCACATCACGATTGCCATCTATATTATTAGTAACCCTCCAAAGCATCATATATAAATTATTTATATCATTATGCGCTTTATCTACCAATATTAATATTTTTATATGATTAGATAGCTTACTTATTTGCCCAAAAGCTTTCTTTTGTGATTTTGTTTTTTTAACACTTGCAATTACAAATGGATTATTTGAATTTGTAAAAAACTGCTTAGCGTCTATTATATCAGCATTTGCTTCTTTTAGTTTTTGCAAAATCTCATCATCACTTAGTAAGTTAAATTTATCTTTTTTGGTGTTTTTATTATATTTTTTTGTAATATCTATGCCTATTTTGCCACCATAAGCAAACTCATCGCTAGTGTGATCTAAGGCATCTATAATGCCTTTTGAGAATAATATATCAGATGTATTAAAATTATCTAAAATATATTTTGTTATCTTTTTATAATCATTCAGCGGTGGAGCATCTTCGTTTACAATAATAATGTTTTTAATAAAGCTCATCTGCCCCATACTCCACATAGAATGCATACACAAAGCCCCACCACCAGGGTAAATGGTGGATATTTTTGCCAGCATAAAGTTATGAAACACTCCGTTTTCTGGCATATGGTAATCTATCAAATAAGGAGCAGTTGTTTTTAGCATTGGTGCAAATATTTTGCTTGTGGCCTTTGCCATATATTTATCTTCTAATGGGGGTTTTCCAACAACTGTGGCTTGATATATGGCGTCATTTTTTTTATGCACAGCCTCTACTTCTAACACAGGGTAGGGCTCTTTTAGGGTGTAATATCCAGTATGGTCACCAAATGGACCTTCTATTTTACTCTTTGAGGTATCCACATAGCCCTCTATAATATAATCACAATCCTTTGGCACATAAATATCATTTGTAATACATTGCATAACTTTTGCTCTTTGTTTTTTGATAAAGCCATAAAGAGATAGCTCATACACACCAATAGGCAAAGGTGCTTGAGCACACCAAATATAGAGCGGATCCCCACCAATTGCAATGCTAACAGGCATTTTTTTGCCAGCTTT
>CAZXTK010000018.1:0-21389 GCA_964643665.1 uncultured Campylobacterales bacterium | reverse complement strand
CTTTTATATAAAAGAGCCTATCTTGCTTCCAAATTTTATAGATTTATTAGTTAATTTATCTTGTTTTATCATATTTTTTTGCCAAAACAAAAGTATAGTAGAGCCCATTTTAAAGCACCCCAAATCATCTGCTTTTTTTACAAATAAATCTTTGTATGTTTTTGATTTTATCTCTTGTGAGTTTGGTGAGTTTGTAGATATTTTATTATCAAAGCTAAAAACCATAGAGCCAACATTGAGTGCGCCCACAAATACCATATAAAATATCTTATCATTGCTTTTGCATTCTAATATCACTCTTTCGTTTTTTATAAATAGATTATCAATAGAAGTTAGTGCATTGTTGTTTACCGGATAAAGCTTAGCTATAACATGTATAGATTTTAGTATTTGCATATCACAAGGGCTATGGTATCTATGATAATCTTTTGGCGATAAATACATATTTATATATGAGCCACCTTTTAGTAAGGCTTTGTTTTTTTTGGTTATTTTATTAGTTAAAAGCTCATCTAAGCTATAAGTTTTGCCTTTTATCTGCGTTACTTGTTGTAATGATGCAATATTCTCACAAAGGGTAACTAAACTATCACAAGGCGATATTATCACATCTTTGTTTTTATTTATATATCTTTTTTTGCATAGTTTTCTTGTAAAAAGCTCATTAAGAGAGCTATATGTGTCATAATCTTGAAACTCGCTCATATCTAACCCCATTAAGCTAACATAGCTTTTGTTTATTAGCTTTTGAATAGGTTGTGGGAATTTATGATTAGCAAATTTGCCAAACAATCGACTTGCTTTATTTGTTTTGTGTGACAAGAAATATCCTTTTAGTTTGTAAATACATTATCTATTGCGTTTATGTTATTGTAGCTTGTTTTATCTAACATAATAGGAGTGATAGATATGTATTTTTCTTTTATTGCGCTTATGTCTGTAATAATATCGCAAGAATTATCTATAAGCTCCTTTGGTTTATGTAATCCTAACCAAAAATACTTCTCGCCTCTTGGGTTTTGGCTCTCCATTGCTTCATTTGCATAATCTCTCTTGCCAAGTCGTGTGCTTTTATAGCCTTTGCATTCTTGTAGATCACCGCTTGGAAAGTTTATATTTAGTATTTGCCTATTATCCAAAAACGCAAACTCATTTTTATTGCTTATTACTTTTTGTACAATATCTACAACATATTTTTTTGCAATCTCAAAATCAAATCCAGTTCTTTGCTCTTTTGTTTTGTAGTTTTCTTTAAATACTTGTGAGAGTGCAATTGCCCTAACGTCTTTTAAAGATGCCTCAAAAGCACCTGCTATTGTGCCACTATAAGAGGTATCCTCTCCTAAATTAGCCCCTAAATTTATGCCAGATATTACTAAATTAGGCTTTTTTTTGAGTATTTTGCTAAAACCTAAAAATACACAATCGCCCGGTGTGGCATCGTCTAATTTGTAATAATTTTCATCTACTTTGTGTAATTTTATGCACGAATCAAGAGTTAGAGAATGAGAGCAAGCAGATTTGTCTTTGCTTGGTGCAATTATTGTGACATTTGCTATCTCTTGTAGCATATCTCGTAGCGATAGTATCCCAGCACTATCGTATCCGTCATCATTGGTTAGTAATATATCTAGCATTAAAATTTACATTAATTGTTTATAGGTGATAATTTGGCGCTTCGTTTGTTATAGATACATCATGCACATGGCTTTCTTTTAGCCCCGCAGAAGTTATTTGAACAAATTTTGCATTTTTGGTAAATGTTTGTATATCTTTAGCGCCCAAATAACCCATAGAAGCTCGCAAGCCTCCACAAAATTGATGAATAATATCGCCAATCTCGCCTCTAAAAGGAACTAATCCTTCTATGCCCTCAGGGACAAGTTTATTGCTTTGTTCGCCATCTTGAAAATATCTATCAGCTGAGCCTTTTTTCATAGCGCCCATGCTTCCCATGCCTCTATAAGATTTGTATCTTCTGCCTTGGCTTAAAATTATCTCGCCCGGTGTTTCTTGCGTTCCTGCTAAAACACTGCCCATCATTACACAGCTTGCTCCTATGGCAATAGCTTTGGCACAATCACCAGAGTATCTTATGCCACCATCTGCAATAACAGGAACATTGTGTTTGTTTGCTTCTTTTACACAATTTGCTAATGCGCTAACTTGCGGAACACCAACACCAGATATAATTCTTGTAGTGCAAATTGAACCTGGACCAATACCTACTTTTATACCATCAACACCAGCTTCTATTAGAGCTTTTGCTGCTTTAGCGGTTGCTATATTTCCAGCTATTACTTGCACATCTAATTTTTTTTTGATTTGTTTTAGGGTGTTGATTATTCCAAAAGAATGCCCATGTGCGCTATCTAAAACCAAAACATCAACACCAGCCTCGCTTAGTGCAACAGCTCTGTCTATTTGATTTACACCAATGGCTGCACCAACCACTAATCGCCCATATTTGTCTTTGTTGGCATTTGGATATTGTTTGTGCTTGTTTATATCTTTAATTGTTATTAGCCCAATTAGCTTGTTGTTACCATCTACTATTGGTAGTTTTTCTATTTTATTCTCATTCATAATAGCAGATGCTTCATCAAATGTTGTGCCTTTTTTGGCAGTTATTAGAGGCATTTTTGTCATTTTTTCAGAAACTTTTTTGTTGAAGTTTTTTGTAAATCGCATATCTCTGTTTGTTAAAATACCTATTAGAGTGTTATCATCATCTACTACAGGCACACCAGATATTTTATAATTTGCCATAATATCTTCGGCATCTTGCAATAATTGGTCTTTTTTAATAGTAATAGGCTCTATTATCATACCACTTTCGCTTTTTTTAACTTTTTTGCATTGTGAGGATTGCTCCTCAATGCTCATATTTTTGTGCAATATTCCAATTCCGCCTAATCTTGCCATTGCAATAGCACACTCATACTCTGTAACAGTATCCATAGCCGCAGATACAAAAGGAATGTTTAGCGATAAATTTTTAGTAATTTTTGTTTTGATATCAACGCTATTTGGTAAAACCTCAGAATAAGCTGGAACCAAAAGAATGTCTTCGTAAGTTAGTGCGAGTTGAGATATATTCATTTGTGTTTATTCCTTGTGTTAATTGTCAAAAAAGTCACTTTTAAAGTTTGATGCTTCTTCTAAACTCATAGCACCTTTAAAAAGAGTGCTCTCATCAAATACTTTTGCAATTAGTTGCAACCCTATTGGCATATTGTCATTGTCCCTATTCATTGGCACGCTAATTGCTGGAAGGCACGCTAAGTTTACGCCAATTGTGTAAATGTCGCTTAAATACATTTCAAGCGAGTTTTTATAAGAGCCAAATTTTGGTGCCGTAGTTGGAGTGATTGGTGAGAGTATCAAATCAGCCCCTTCTTTTGTAAAAATATTGTCAAATTGTTGTTTTACTAACTCTCTTACTTTTTGTGCTTTTGTGTAATAAGCATCATAATATCCGCTACTTAATACAAAATTGCCCAACATTATTCTTTTTTTAACCTCTGCTGAAAACCCCTGTGTTCTTGAGTTTATATAAGTTTCTTCTAAATCTTTACCATCTATCCTATTGCCATATCTTATGCCATCATATCTTGCTAAGTTGGTTGTAGCTTCACCACAAGCAATGATGTAATAAGCGCTAAGTTGAGCTTGGAGTATATTTTCATCAAAATTTACTTCTATTATATTATGCCCTTGCTCCTTTAGCTTGTCTATTGTGTTATTATATGTGTTTTGTATGTCTTTGTGAGCATTTTTTATAAAATTAGGAAGCACTGCTATAGTATATTTTTTGCTCTCATTTTTATCTAGCTCTTTTGTTATACTCTCATAACTTATATTAGCACTTGTAGAGTCTTTTTCGTCGTATCCGCTTATGGCGTCATAAAGTATTGCGCTATCATAAACGCTTTGTGTGAGAGTTCCGCATTGATCAAAGCTTGAAGCATAAGCTGCTATGCCGTATCTTGATACTCTTCCGTAACTAGGCTTAAAGCCAACACATCCACAATAACTTGCAGGTTGTCTTATGCTTCCGCCTGTATCTGTGCCAAGGGATGCAATAGCAATACCACCACCAACACTAGCAGCACCACCACTACTACTACCACCAGCGCTTTTTGAGTTATCATAAGGGTTTAGAGTTTTGCCATATATACTATTATCACCCAAAGAGCCCATAGCAAACTCATCCATATTTGTTCTACCAAAGGCGCAAAAATTGTTTTTGTGTAAATTATCTATAACAGTTGCATTAAATGGGGCTTTGTAACCTTTTAAGATATTGCTAGCACCTTGTAATTCGTGATTCTTAACACTTATAATATCTTTTATGCCAATAGGAATACCACTTTTAATACTTGGGGTAATATCTTGTTTTGCGTATTGTTCTTTGTAGGCATTAAGATTGCTTAGCTTTATTTTTTGATTTAACTCTTTCTTGAACTCTTCTAACTCATTTTTACTTAAACTTATGGCTTGTTTTAGGCTAATCAACATATTCCTTTATTGGTAATTATGTAATTTTATCTCATTTATGTTTAAAAATGATAAAATATATTATGAAAACAAAGTCTTTTATCTTTTTTTTGTTCTTTTGTGCCCCTATGTTGTATGCAATTGATTTAAATACTTTATTTGATGAGAGTATGACAAACCATAATATTAGTATAAATGATAATATCAAGGCTAATTACAAAACAAGCGAAGATATTACAAAACAAAATTATGGAAAAATGATATACCTTAATCCAAGAGGGATAAAATGCATAAAATGCCATGGTATTCACGGAGAAGAAAAAATAATTTCTTATTATAAACACAAGGGAAAACTAAAAAAGCTAATTGCACCAGCGATAAATAATATAAGCTATGAAAGATTTGCAAAAAAGTTATCTTATAGATCTAAAACCATAATGCCTTCATATACTTTTACAAATGATGAGATTAGGAATATGTATCAGTATTTAACAAGTGTTATTTCATCTAAATAAAAGTTAAGCAAGTTTTTATTATAATTGCACTTTAAATAAGGAGAACATAATGATAGAAGGTGTACTTAGAGATAGTATCGCAAAACAAACAACAAAACAATTACGGCGAGATGGTTATCTAATTGCTAATATTTATGGTAAAGATATCAAAAATGTAAATGCTGCTTTTAAATCTAATGAATTTACAAAGGCTATGAGAACAAAAGATAACATAGCATTTGAGGTTAAAGTAGATGGAAAAACTTATAAAGTAGTAATACAAGAATATCAGCAAGATCCAGTTAGCGCACAACTTTTACATGTTGATTTGATGGTAGTAACCCCAAAAAGAGCTTCATTTTTTAAAGTGCCTGTAAAAACAACTGGTAGTGCTAAGGGGCTTAAAAATGGTGGATTATTGATGATTCACAAAAAAAGAGTTCCTGTTAAATGTTGTATAGAAGATTTGCCAAAAGAATTTACTTTTGATGTTAGCGATTTAGATGTTGGAGACAACTTTTTGATTAGAGATATTGACATGGGCGATAAAGTAAAATGCTTTTTAGAAGGTAGAGTTTCTGTTGTTGGTGTCATAAAAGCTAAATAAATTAATTTTTGCTCATAGTTTAAATCTATGTTTTTGATAGTAGGTTTAGGCAATAAGGGCGATAAATATACATACACAAGACATAATGTTGGCTTTTTAGCCATTGATTATTGTGTGAGTAGATATAGCTCCTCTTGGCGAGAGAAATTTGATGCTTTATGCTTTGAAGAAAATGGTTTAATTTTGGCTAAACCACAAACCTATATGAATAATTCGGGTATGAGTGTGGCACAAATTAAGCAATTTTATAAACTACAAAACAATCAAATAATAATAATAAGTGATGATTTAGATTTGGGTTTTGGTGCTATAAAAATAAAAACAAATGGCTCTGTGGGCGGACATAATGGGCTAAGTAGCATAAAAAATGCCATTGGTGGTGAGTTTATAAATATAAAAATAGGCATAGATGGCAGTTGTATAATAAATAGTGATGGCTCTAAAAATATTATAGATTATGTTTTGGGCAAATTTTCTAATATGCAATTGGATTTACTGCAAAAAAAAGTCTATCCCAAAATAGAGAATATTATAAATTCTTTGCACTCTAAAAAGATTGAAGACATTAGAGCTCTATATTCCCAAAAAGCGTTATAAAAACGATAAATAGGCAATTTATGGATATTTTACAGAAATTGGTTGTAAAGAGATTTTTATTTTTTTTTACAATAATATTTATTTCTTTAGAGTTTTTCTTTGTAACAATTGACTTTGTGCAACATATGCACTCTTTGCCTAATTCCATAAATCTAAAAGTTTTATATATATTTTATAATGCTATATTTGCATTAGAAGTTATATTGACACTCTCAATACTATTTGCATTTATATCTACAATAGCAAGTTTGATAAAAAAAAATGAACTTATGAGCTTTTATTCTTTTGGGGTTGAACCAAATAGAGTATTAAAGCCCATATTTATAGTTTCGTTTATTATTATTGTTTTTATTATTATCATAAATACTACACCATTATCTTACGGGGAAGATAATAAAAATAAAATACTTGAAGGAACTTTTTTTAAAGAAGCAAAGCATAATATATTTTTGAGAAGTGGAGATGATTTTGTGTTTTTTAAGCGTCTTTACCCGTTAAGAAAAGAAGCTAAGGATATTTTTATATTTAAAATGAGTAAAAATAATGATATTACACAAATCACTCATTCTAAAAGAGGCTTTTATCAAAATAATAAATGGTATTTTATACAAACCACCAAAACCATAAAGCCAACAACTATTTCTAAGGCTTCTAAAATGTTGGTTTATAAAAGTGATAATTCTAATGGGCTTGATAATTTTGAGCCAAGTATAATAAAAAATATCCAAAAACCCACAGCAAAAATATCAATTTATGATGCTCTATATGCTATGGTATTTTTTTCAAGCAAAGAAACGAATCAAAACTCACTTAGTGCTAATTTATACAATCAAACAATTGCGTATTTTTATGTGTTTCCTTTGATGATGATTATATTTTTATTTGCTAATCCTTCTGTAAGATTTTGCAATATTGGTAGTTTTGTGATGATTAATATTTTTTTATCTATTGGTGTTTGGGGAGGATATTTTTTATTACAACAACTTGCCATTGGAGATTTACTAAATGCGAATTTAGCGATTATTTCACCAATTATAATTTTGTATTTAGTTTATTTTTATTTAAAAAATGCAAGATCAAGATATTAAATTTTAGTTTGAATAATCATCTGAAAACCTAAATGATATTAGGTTTTCTAAAATAGCAAATGTGCATATAAAATTGATAAAAGAGCTACCACCATAGCTAAAAAGAGGCAAAGGTATTCCAACAACTGGCGCTAACCCTAAGGTCATTAGTGCATTTATGCTCATATTTACAAAAAACAAAATAGCCAAAGAACTTGCAAAAACTAAAATAAGATAATCCTTGTTGGCATATTCTTTTGCAATAGATAATAATGAAAATATAATAATAAAATACAAGAGCAAAAGCAATAATGCACCAACAAAACCAAATCTTTCTACAAAATAAGCAAATATAAAATCACTTGTTGCAATTGGTAAAAATTTAAGTTTTGTTTGTGTTGCGTCTTCAATAGATTTACCTTTTATTCCACCAGAGCCTATTGCTATCATAGATTGTTTTACATGGTAGCTTGGCTCTTTGCTTAAAAAATCAGTTATTCGTTTTTTTTGATATTCTTTAATTTGTGTTTGATAAATAATGGGTGATGCGATTGATAATAACAATATGGTGGAGAGTATTATTTTCCAATTTATACCAACTATAAATAAAGCTCCATAACCAATAAATAATAGCACCAAAGCTGTCCCTAAATCTGGCTGAGATGCTACCAAGAAAAAAGGCAATAAAATATAAAATGAAAATTTAAGCATATGTTTTAATCCATATCCATTTGGTGGGGGTGGATTTTTTATAACCAAATACCCAAGCATTAGCATATATATAGGCTTAAAAATCTCAGATGGCTGAAAAGTAAGCCCAAAGCCTATACTTAGCCATCTTTTAGCGCCTAAAATTGTTATTCCAAAAAACCATACTGCAATCAAACTAATAATGCCCAACCAATAAACAATAGGTATTAGGTTTATTAGTTTTCTTATTGGGAAAAAGAATATTACAAAAAAAACTGCAAATGAGAATAAATAATACATTAGTTGCTTTGTAGCCAAAGAAGTGCTAATATCTTGCAATAAAAGATTTGAAAACCACATAAGAGGTAAAAGCAAAATTATAATTTCAAAATTAAAATGTGTTATTATTCTTTTATTATTCAAAGCCATATTGAAAGATTATCTAAAAATGACTAAAACACTACCAAATCCAAAATCTACAAATCAAGACAACGAGCCTTTGAGATTAGATATCGCGGTATCTAAAATGATAGATTGTTCAAGAGCTAAATCTAAAGAGATTATCTTAAATGGGTATGTAAAAGTAGATGACAAAATTATAAAAAAAGCATCTTATTTATTTGAGCCTACAATAAATCAATTGCAAGTAGATGATGATTATGAGAAATGTTTTCAAGCAAAACCAAACAAAGATAAAAAACCAAAGATTGTAAAACCTGATTATGAAATAAAAATAATATATGAAGATGATGATATTTTGGTGTTAAATAAGCCATATGGTGTTGTAGTTCATGGTGGAGTAGGGGTTAGCAAGAGTGAGTATCTTTTGACAAAATGGTTAAGCGATAATAATATACAAGTAGCACAAATTGGAGATGAATACAGATATGGGATTGTGCATAGATTAGATAAACCAACGAGCGGACTTATTGTTGTGGCCAAAAGCAATATGGCTTATCATAGCTTAAAACAGCAGTTAAAAGATAAGAGTATGGGTAGATATTATTTGGCGATAACTAATAAACCTTTAAAAAATAATACAATAGTGGATAAAGCAATATCAAGCAATGTTAGCAATAATAAAAAAAAGCCAAAGATGATATTAGATAAAAACGGCAAAAGTGCTAAAAGCATGCTTGTTAAGTTGGCTTTGAGTGATGATAAAAATTATGAGCTTATAAAAGTAAAACTTCATAGTGGTAGAACCCATCAAATACGAGCTCATTTGCATTCTTTAAACATTTCTATTATTGGTGATACTTTATATGGTTTTAAGGGCAAAAACACTATAATGGACAGAATCTTTTTGCATGCTTATTATTTGTTTTTAAAGCATCCATCAACAAATAAGCCTATGGTTTTTGAGGCATCATTGCACAACGATATGAAAGATTTTATAAACACACGATTTAAAAAGGATTTAGAGTATGAAAAATTATGCTCATTTGATAATTTTAGTAGCGATTTTATTTTTTAGTTCTGCTTGTAGCTCATTAACTTCTTCTATTACACATAAACCTGTTAGAATAAGTGTAAATTTGCCACAAGTAGATAAAACATCCATAAAAACTCTATCTTCTATGAATTCTATTGCAATAGAGTGGAAAGCAATAGGTAGTAGAGATGTTATTGGTTATTATATTTATAGAACAGGTGCTAAAAGTTCTACCTCCACATCAGTTTTGATTGCAACCATAGACAATAAATTTGTATCTCATTTTGTGGATACAAAATTAGAGCCCGGTGCTATTTATTTTTATTCAATAGCTTCCAAAGGAATAGGGAATGTTCAATCTAAACCATCTACCTTTAAAGCTATAACCAAAAGAAGGCTAAAGCCTGTTAGTTTTATAGCATCCATAAATGGCTTACCAAGACAAACAAAAATTATATGGCGACCTCATACAAATCAAGGTGTTGAAAAATATATCATAGAGCGAAGCGAAGTTAAAAAGGCAAATTGGAAAGACTATGATGAGGTTGCCTATAGACTTAGTGCTGAATATATAGATAAAGGTTTGAGAGATAATGTCTCTTATGCTTATAGGATAAAAGCTGTAACATTTGATGGTGTGGTATCTTTGGCATCTAAGGTGGTAGTATCTACCACAAAAGCATTGCCTACGGGTGTGCAAAAGGTGCGAGCAAGCAAATTGTTGCCAAGAAAAATAGTGCTTGAATGGGAGCCATCTGTTAAAAATGATATACGAGGTTATGGTATTTATGTGAGCAAAAAACCTGATGGAGGCTATCGTAAAATTGCAAACCCAGCCCCAGATAAAAATGCCTTTTCTCACACTGTTAATGAAAATGGAGCCAAGCGTTATTATAAAATAACAATTATAGATAAAGATAAGTTAGAGAGTGATATAAAAAACTTAAAGTATGTTGTTGGAACCACTCTAACTTCGCCTATGAAGCCTATTATTACTAAAACTTCTATTGCGAATGCAACAGCTATTCTTGCTTGGGAAAAGGGAGATGATAGAAGTATTGCTTATAATATTCGCAGAAGTGTGAATGGAAAGTATTTTGATAAAAATGAGAAAATATTTAGAAATATAAAAGAAACTAAATATGTAGATTCTTCCATCGCAAGAGGTATTTCTTATGGATACCAACTACAAAGCATAGATCAGTTTGGGTTAGTGTCTAAATGGACAGAGCCAGCAACTTTAAGGTTACCACTTAAGTAGTAAGATATGCCTCACATTTTAGTTAAAAGCCACAAACCATTTAGAGCTGTTAAAAATAGCAAATATAGGTTTGAGTTTTGTGCATGTCGTAAAAATGAGTGTAAAATATCAATAAACATTAAAGATAAAACTTTTTTGCTCTCAAAAATACAAAAGCAAAATAATATATATTTAATTAAAGTAGATAAAACAACAAGAATATCACCCCTTAGAATTGTAAAAGAAGCATTTAATTATTATGTAGATGAATTTGATTGTGAGGTTATAAGCTCTAATATTGCATATACTCCAAGAGATGATAATATTCAAAAAAAGAATTATTTAAAAGATATATCTTATTTTGAACATAATTTTAAAAAAATAGCACATAAAAAAGTGAGCATAGAGATTGGTTTTGGTAGCGGAAAACATATTTTATATCAAGCTAAAAACAATAAAGATACTCTTTTTGTAGGTGTTGAGATACATACACAATCAATTGATAAATTGTTAAGATTGATAAAAGTAGAGGGCATAGAAAATATAATAATAACAAATTGCGATGCAAGGGAATTGGTGCAAGTGCTACCTTATAATTGTATAGAAAATATTTTTATACATTTTCCTGTTCCTTGGGATGATAGCCCACATAGAAGAGTAATTTCTAAGATATTTTTAAAGCATTCAAATAAAATTTTAAAACCAAATGGTATGATAGAGCTTAGAACTGATAGTGATTTGTATTATGAGTTTGCTAAAAAAGTATTTTTAAAAAATAAACATTTTGACACAACCATAAAAAAAAACAATCAAATAGGCGTTGTTAGCAAGTATGAGCAAAGATGGCTAAATTTAAACAAAAGCATATATACCATAAGCGCCTATAAAAACACAACTAATAATAAATCTAAAACAAAAAAATATTCATTTGTTTTTGATATAACATTGCCAAAAACGGTAAGCTTTGAGGATTTTTGTTCAAAATTGCCTAAAAAAGCAAAGGTATATAAAAAACACAATATCATAGTTAATTTTTTAAAATCTTACAAAATAGATGCACAAAATGGCATAATATCTTGCGCATTAGGAATGCCAAGTTTGATGAGCACTAAATATATTGTAATGAGTGATAGGGCAATAGAGTATTATCAAAGCCCTTTGGTAAACACTAAAATAAATCACAAAGCACATAAAAGGCTACTTTGCATATTAAAGCACATAAAAGGCAAATTTAATGATTAATGCAAGAAATCTCTGTTTGGGATATTCGAGATATAGAAACATTATCCAAAACGGGAACTTTGATATAAAATCAAATCAGTTTGTAATTATCACAGGAACAAGCGGTAGTGGAAAAAGCACTCTGCTAAAGTCGTTTTATGGTGATATGAAAATAAAAAGTGGCGGGCTGATTGTTAATGGAATAGATTTAAAGAGGGGATACACTTCAACCATTAGAAGGCTAAGACAAAGCATTGGGATAGTGTTTCAAGACTATAAGCTTGTTAGTGAATACAATGCCGAAGAGAACATTATGCTACCTTTGCTTATTAATGGCTACAATAAAAAACTCTCAATTGCCCAAGCAAAAAGATTGTTAGCTCATGTTAAATTATCAAACAAAGCCCATGCTTACCCAGATGAACTTAGCGGTGGTGAGCAACAAAGAGTAGCAGTTGCAAGAGCTCTAGCACATAACCCAAAACTAATATTGGCAGATGAGCCAACAGGTAACTTAGATGATTATTCAGCTGATGTTATTTGGAAACTATTTAAAGGCGCAAATGAGCAACTTGGCATAAATGTGGTTGTTGTAACGCATAGAATACCATCAAATTTAAACCTTAGAAACCTAAAAAGATTAAAAATAGATGATGGAGCTATTTATGAGATTTATTAGATCTTTTATCGCATTTAGCATACCTACAATTGCTATGCTTATGACTTTTAGTATGTATTTGGTCGTCAATAAACTCTCAAGTGATTATGCAAATAAGATATCTAAAGATTACTCTATTGTTATTGTAAGCACTTTACCAATGAGTAAAGAAGAGCTACCCTCTATTGGAGGAATAGGGGTTCAAAGCTTAAAGCAAATAAAAAAAGAAGCCATAATAAAAAGAATTAAACATAAGCTTACAAAAAATGCAATAAGGGCATTAAAATTAAAGCTTCCTTATGTGTATCAAGTGTATTTAGAAGAGTTTCCAACCTCATTAGAGCTTACTAATATCAAAGATGAACTAAATAGCATTAAAGAGATTAAAAAAGTAGAAATTTTTTCTAAAAATCATAATAGGGTGTATATTTTATTGCTACTTATTAACAATATTGTAGCTTCTTTGTTTATTGTTATCTTAATTTTTACATTAATGGTTTTAGTTACACAAGTTAAGGTTTGGTTTTTAGAGCATGGAAAACGAATATCTATAATTTTACTATTAGGAGGCTCTACTATTTATGCAGCAAAACCTATTATCCAAGTAGCATTTTTTGGCTCAATTTTTTCAGCATTAGTAGCATTTTTTATTATGGATAATTTTACAAAAAATATTTTAATTATTTTTCATCCAGAGGTTATATCTCTTTTAAAGTTAGATGGCGATAGTTTAAGTGGCATAAAAGAGTTTATAAAAATATTACTCCTTTCTTTTGGTGTGTCTTTTTTGGGTATAGCAGGGGTTTTGCTAAGAAAACGAAACTAAATAATTGTGAGTTGTAAGGTGTTTATTCATAAGTATAAGTTTCATTTTGTATTGTTGGTTATTTTTTTATGCACTATTGCTAACTCTAATGATGATATAACAAAAATTGATACAAAAATAAAGCAAATAAGCAGACAAGCAAACAAACAGAATGCCTTTATTAAAAATACACATAAAACTTTAAACTCTATTTATGCAGATATACTAAGGGCTAAAAAACAAAGAGATGAGATTCAAAAAAAATTAGATAGCATAAATGCAAAATTAAAATATGCCAAACAGGCATTGCTTATTCAAAAAAGAAAAAAAGATAATTTAGTAGATAATGTAGAAGCTTTGAGAAATCAAACCAGAGAATTAGAAAAAAAATTAGAATATAGCATAGTAGATGGATATACAAAGTCTCTAAGTTTAGAAGAGATTAAGGAATATTCTGTGGATGAAGTTGTGAATGATGAAATTTATAAGATTTTGTTAGAAGAAAATCAAGAGGCAGGTTATAGGCTAAATAGTAAGTATTTAGACATAAAAAGAAAAGAAATTGAGGCATCCAAACACGCACAAAATCTTATACAAAATATACAAAATATACAAAATATACAAAAAAAACAATTAGCATTAAAAGAAAAACAAAACAAGGTTTTAGAATCTTTAAAAAATAGCAAGAATGAATATATAAAAAAAATACTCAAAAAGAAACAGCAACAACAACAAATGCTAAAAGAGTTATCTAAGCTCAATATATTAAAAAGCAAAACAATAGAGCAAATGCAAAAACAAGCACAACTTAAAAGACAAAAACAAAAAGCCTTATTGGCTGCAAAAAAGCTAAAAGAAAGATTAAAAAATGCTACTCCATCACAAAGAGCTAAAATAATAAAACAATCTAAGCAAATACAAGAACAAAAAGTAAAACAACGAGGCTCATCTATTAGAGGTGTGCATATTGCAAAATATGTTGGTGTTAAAACAAGCGCTCCATTGAGCAGGTATTCAATAATAAAAGAATTTGGAACACATAAAGATAAATTATACAATACAGAGCTATTTGAAGAGTCATTAACCATATCCCCAATAGGTCCCGATAGAAGAGTTAGAGCGGTTTTAAATGGAGAGATAGCTTTTATAAAAACAAATCATAATCTATTTGGCAATGTAATAATAATAAAACATTCAAACTCTTTGGCTACTGTTTATGCACAATTGTCTCAAATATCAAGTAGTGTGCATAAGGGCAAAAGGGTATATGAAGGAGATGTTATTGCAATATCTGGTAATATATTAAAGTTTCAAGTTTTGCAAAATGGAAAATATGTAAATCCAAAAAGTATTTTTAGGTGAATTGATATGAGTTTAAACAAAAAAAAAGCATTAGCCCTTTTTAGTGGCGGGTTAGATTCTGCTCTTGCTATTGCAATAATAAAAGAGCAAAATATAGATGTTTTGGCTATTTATATAAAGATGGGCTTTGATAGCAGAAAAGATACAACCTCGCACTTGCAAAAAATGTGCAAACAATTAGGCGTAGAGTTTGAGATTTTAGATGTGGGGTATGAGTATATTAAAGAAGTATTATTTACTCCAAAATATGGCTATGGAAAAAATTTCAATCCTTGCATTGATTGTCATGCTTTTATGTTTAGGCAAACTTCATATCTGCTAAAAAAATATAATGCAGATTTTATGATAAGCGGTGAAGTGCTTGCCCAAAGACCAATGAGTCAAAATAAAATAGCCCTATCAAAAGTGGCAACAATTAGTGGGGCACAAAATTTTATCGTTAGGCCACTTAGTGCAAGATTATTAGAGCCTAGTTACCCAGAGCTTCAAGGTTGGGTCGATAGAGAAAAGCTATATGGCATAAGTGGTAGAAGTAGAAGCCAGCAAGAATCATTGGCAAAGAAGTTTAAAATTTTAGATTATCCTAGCTCAGCAGGTGGATGTTTGCTTACCCAAACACAATTTAGCCATATTTTACGAGATTTTGTAAAATATGACACATTAGAAAAATACGATGTAGATATTTTGAAATTTGGTAGGCATTTAAGGCTAAGCGATAGTGCAAAACTCATCATTGGCAGAAATAAAGAAGACAATGAGCGATTGCAAAATGCACAAAATGAGTGTATTAAACACACAAATACAAGCAAGTTTAACTCTATTGTGATTTTAGATACCGTGGGTGGATATAGTCTTATATCAAAGGGTGCTAATGCTGATGATATAGAGTTAGCTTGTAAAATTATTATCACTTATGCAAAATCACAGCCAAATAAAAGCTATAAATTGCAAGTTGAGGGTATGAGTGAGCCTATTATTGTTACGCCTTTTCAATCACTAAAAGAAATCAGAGAGTATTTGGTAAACAAATAAAATATTTAATAAAGTTGTAATGTTGCAATAAAATAATGGGGCAAGAGTAAAACTAAACTGAATGCTAAAATAGCTTTAAGTGGCATAGCTATAAGCTGGATTTTGTATTTGATGATAATTTATCTATGCTTAAAATTGCTTATAAGCTAATGCGAAAAGATACCATATAAAATATGTAAATATAAGACTTTTACCTATCTTTTCTTGCTTTAAACTGGGTTTACACATATTTATAGTTGCCTATAAACATAAAGAGCTCTTACCTCTTTTTTTCACCTTTTCTAATAAAAATTAGTAGTTTGTTTTCTGTTGCACTATTCCCTTAGGTTGCCCTAGCCATTTGTTAAATGGAGTTTTGTCTTATTAAAGCCCAGACTTTCCTCTTACAATACATTTGCAAGCTATCATCTGCTATGCCGAGTGTGATTATATCTTAAATTTTATTGTTTGCCAATAATTAAATTAGCCATGAGGGGCTATATAATATCCTAATTTTTCCAAATCTCTCACTTCTTCGCTTCCATTTTTGCCAACAGTTGTTAGATAATCGCCTACAACCAAGGCATTTGCACCATGATCAAAGATCTCATATTCTCTATTTTTAAACATCAGCTCTCTGCCACCTGCTACCATAAGCCTTGGTTTATCTCCCAAAATATCTCTTGCTGTTTGTATAATCTCAAATGCTTCATCTATGCTAATTTTGTTTTCTTTTATTGGCAATGCTTCATTTGGATGAAAAAAGTTAAGAGGCACACAATGAGGCTCTAGTGATGCTATGTCTTTTAGCATATTTATTCTATCTTGCTTGCTCTCTCCAAGACCAAAAATACCACCAGTGCAAAGTTTTAGCCCAGCTTCTTTTGCATTTAGGTTTGTCTGATATCTCTCTTCCCAACTATGTGATGAGCAAATTGTAGGATAAAACTCTCTTGAGCACTCTAGATTATGATTATACATCACAATGCCCGCATCTTTTAGTACTTTTAATTGCTCAACACTTGCCAAACCATTAGAGCATATCAGGTTTATATCATTCCCGCTTTTTTTAATAGCGCTAACACATTCTAAAATAAACTCAATTCTTTTGTCATTTAGCCCTCTTGAAGAACTAACCAAACAAAAGCCAACTGCTTTGTTTGCTCTTGATTTTTGTGCTTCTTGCACTACTAATTGCACTTCTTTTTGTCTGTATTTTGCGATATTTGCCTTAAATCTACTGCTTTGTGCGCAAAACTTGCAGTCTTCTTCGCATACTCCACTTTCTATATTACAAATTGAGCATAAATATATTGTTTTTTTATTATCTCTCATAAACAAATTCCTTGCTTTGCCATTGTGCTTTGTCTATATCTGTATAATTATATGTTATTTTGTATCTATGTTTTTTGATATCTAATAATACACATTCGCATTTGTAATAATCCCTGCCACATATTTCACCAGGGTTTATAATTAGCTCATTATTTACATAGCTACATTTAAAGGTGTGTGTATGTCCAAAAATATAAATATCGCTACCTTCTTCAAAAAACAAAGGCTTATGCATTAGTGTTATATTTAGCCCTTTTATTTTAAAATTATATGGCTCTTTATGTAGATTGTATTTATCTATAAAAGGCTCTAAATGTTTGTCGTTATTTCCCAATACTGCCTCGTATTCTAATCCACTCTCATCTAATGATTGCAGGTTTTCAATAATCTTAAAATCCCCAGCGTGTATAAGCAGTTTTGCACCTTGCTTTTTTAAAAGCTTAATAGCCTTTTTTTGCAAATTAGCTTTTTTGTGAGGGTCTGATAGTATTCCTATTTTCACAATATCTCTTTTTATGATTTTTTAGGTTTAGCTGTGCTTTTAGTTTTGGCTCTTGTGGCTGTTTTAGTATTTGCTCTTGCTCTTGTAGTTGGTGTTTTATCTAGCTTTTTTATTATATCTATCACTTCATCAAGCTCTAACTTACCTGCTTTATCATGTAGCTTTTTATCTAACTTGTAGTTTTTCTTTTTGTATTTAATATATGGTCCGTATCTGCCGTTTAAAATACTAATCTCTTCTTTTTTGAACTCTTTTATTATTGCTTTTGCTTTTGCCTCTTTTGCCTCTTTTATCACTTCTAGAGCTTGAGGCAGAGTTATCTCGTATGGGTCAATGTTTTTTATAGAGTAAAACTCGCTTTTTACCTGAACATATGGTCCAAATCTGCCAATATTTACCTTAATATCCTCATCTTTAACATCATTATCACTATATTTGCCAAGAATTTTTGGAAGTGATAATAGTTTAAGAGCATACTCAACGCTAATTTCTTTTGGGTTTATTCCTTTTGGTATTGGAGCGTATCGTGGTTTTTCTAAGTTAGTTTTTGTTTTGTTTTTTGTAGCAAGTTTTAGCTCTTCTTCTTGCTCTTTGCTTAGCTTTTCACCAAGTTGCACATATGGTCCATATCTACCTTCACCAACTTTTATGACTTTGTTTGTTGCCTTGCAAACACCTATACTCTCAGCTTGAACAAACTCCACTCTTGGAGCGTCTTTTTCTACCTTTTTAACCTTTGAAGAGAATTTAGTATAGAAGCTTTTCATTATCTCTTTCCATTGCATATTTCCATTTGCAATCTCATCAAATTGTTGCTCCATATTGGCAGTAAACTGATAGTCAACTATTTCTTTAAAATTAGCACATAAAAACTCATTTACCAATTTACCCATAACAGTAGGGTTTAGTTTTTTGTCATCATCTTTTAGCACATATTCTCTTGTTTGTATGGTAGATATCGTAGGTGCATAAGTAGAAGGTCTTCCTATGTTGTTTTTTTCTAACTCTTTTACTAAGCTCGCTTCTGTGTATTTTGCAGGTGGTTTTGTGAAATGTTGGGTAGGGAGTATTTCTTTTGTGTCTAGCTTTGTGCCTTGTTTTATGTTTGGCAATATAATATCTTGCTTTTTAGAATTTGAAGCAAGAGCTAAAAAACCATCAAACAAAATAGCTTTGCCACTAGCGCTAAAAACATATTGTTTTTTATCGCCACTTGTTATTTTGTATGTCATATTTGCAATTTGTGCATCGCTCATAGATACACTAAGCGTTCTGTTATATATTAGCTTATAAAGAGCATATATCCCATTATCAACATAGTCTCTAATCTTGTTTGGAGTAATAGAGCAATCAACTACTCTTATTGCCTCATGTGCTTCTTGGGCACCTTTTTGGGTGTTTTTAAACACTCTTGTTTTTTCTGCTACATATTCCTCTCCAAATGTATTTGCTATAAAGCTCTTTGCGCTTGCTAAATGCTCTTTTGATAGATTATAGCTATCTGTTCTCATATAAGTAATAAGACCACCTGTGTGGTTTGGTATATTAAAATTTCCCTCATATAACTGCTGAGCAAGAACCATTGTTTGTTTTACACTAAATCCTAACATATTGCTTGCATTTTGTTGCAATGTTGAAGTAATAAAAGGTGGTGGAGGGCTTTGTTTTGTATTTTTTTTGACAATCTCATCTAAAACAAACCCGTGCTTTTTGCACTCATTTGTTATTTTCTCTGCTTCATTAGCATTATTTACTACTGCTTTTTTATCATTTATTTTGTTAAGCTCACATTCAAAAGCTTCATTGTTGTGTGCTAATTTTGCGATTATTTTCCAATACTCCACAGGCTTAAATGCATCTATTTCTTTTTGTTTTTCAACTATCAATCTAACAGCAACACTCTGAACTCTACCAGCACTAAGTCCGTATTTTATTTTTTTCCAAAGCAAAGGAGAGAGATTATAACCAACTGCTCTATCTAAGATCCGTCTTGCTTGTTGTGCGTCAACTAAGTTTTGATTAACCTCTCTTGGGTTTTTTATTGCATTTAATATTGCATTTTTAGTAATTTCATGAAAAACAATTCTTTTGATAGTGTGTTTTTGTATTTTAAGAGCATATATTAGATGCCATGCAATGGCTTCTCCTTCTCTATCTTCATCGGCTGCAAGGTAGATTGTAGTATCTTTTTTGATCTCTTTTTTTAGCTGGGCTACTATTTTTGTCTTATCTTTTGTTACCATATATTTTGGCTCAAATGTTTTTTCATCAAACCCAAGAGTGCTTTTTGGCAAGTCTCTAACATGCCCCATAGACGATAAAACAGTATAACCCTTACCTAAAAACTTGGTTATGCTTCTAGCTTTGGCAGGTGATTCTACTATTACTAAATTGTTCAAGCAATTTCCTTTGTGGCTTTTGTGGCCATAATTCCTTATTATAGCAAAAGAATTATTTTTATCATTTATTTGCTTGTTGGTGTAATTGTTTTTTGTGTATAATTAAATTCTTTAAGGTTTCGTGTCCGAGTGGTTTAAGGTGCAATCTTGGAAAGGTTGTGTGGAGCAATTCACCGAGAGTTCGAATCTCTCCGAAACCGCCATTATGCTTTGCATAAATCAATAAATATTTCATCAAAATATACATCAAACTTCTTAATTTAATATTTGATATTTTAGGTTTATTTTAATCTTTTATATAATAAAGATAAGGTATTTAGCAGCAAAATTAATCGTTAAATAATGCTCGTATAAATTATGTTTGAGTGGTATGTGTTATACAAAATGTATAACTATTGTATCCAATCAGTTTTTAATTTAATTAAATACATAATTAGATTATCGTTTGTAATAGCTTACTACAGAGCTTTTTGCAATAGTATTGGAATCTATAACAAAACCCACCAATGCAGGGTTGGAATTTTTATCTAAGTTTAATTTTTCCACTTTTAATGCATATATTGTTGTTATGTATTGATGTGCTTTATCGCCTTTTGGAGGACAAGCACCACCAAAGCCACTTTTATTAAAATCAGTCAAACTCTCAATAGCTCCTTTTGGCATATTTTTTAAACTTGCTCCCGCTTTTATGCTATTTACATTTTTAGGTATATTAAAAACAACCCAATGCCACCATCCACTGCCTGTTGGTGCATCTTTGTCGTATATGGTTATTGCAAAACTTTTAGTGCCTTTTGGGGCATTACTCCATTTTAATTGGGGAGATATATTTTTACCTTTACACCCAAAACCATTAAAAACTTGATTATTAGAAATCTGCCCACTCATATCTTCGCTCATTAAGCTAAAACCTCCAGCTATTGCCACATTAGCAAATATAGTAAAAAATAATACTAATACTGCTTTGTTAATTGTCTTCATTGTTGTCCTTTTTATTGAAGTATGAAAATTATATAGAAATAAAAAATATAATAGTATAAGAAAAGTTACAAATTTTGTCGTATTTGTTTTGGTGTTTTTGAATACTCTTTTTTAAAACAATATATAAACCAAGAAACACTCGCATATTTGCATTCTATTGCTATTGCGGTAATAGGCTTGTTGGTTGTTTTTAGTAACAGCATAGCCTTTTGCAATCTTTTGTGATTTAGCCATTGTTTTGGATTTTGCTTATAAGTTTTTTTAAAATATGCTCTTAGCTGATTATTTGATAGTTTTGTTAGATAGCACATATCATTTAATGTATATATTTTATCCATATTTGCTTCTAGTATATGTTTTATTCTATTTGGGCTAGTTATTTTAATGTGGTTTAAAAAAGATACAAACTCTTTATTGTATAAACTCAATAAAAACAGTAAGCCAATAATAAAGCCGATTCCAATTAAGATAACCACTAGCAAGGC
>CAZXTK010000017.1:0-21432 GCA_964643665.1 uncultured Campylobacterales bacterium | reverse complement strand
AATTAAAAGCATTACTTAAAACATATAGCAAAACTATGCATTTAGTTTGTTAGTTTGTTAGTTCGCAAGTTCTATTTTGCTTTTTTGCATTTTGTTTGGAGAGTTGCATTTTTTGTTTTTGTTGTGCTTGTTTTGTGAATAAATAGTTAGTAGATTAAATTTTGATGTGTTATGTTATAATTTTAAGCAATATAAATAATTCTACGAGAAGCTATGACATCATTAAATAAAATTGAAATAAAAATTAATAAGCTTTTAGAAGATATAAAAATACTAAAAGAAGAAAACACAATGCTTAAAATGAGCCTAAAAAGCTCAATAAAAGCCAAAGAAGAAATGACAAACAATAATAAAGAGCTTTATGCCAAAATTTCTTTGGCATTAAAAAATTCAAGCCAAGAAGGCTAAAACAAATGCAATACAAACAACAAAGCCTAAAAGATAGCATAACATTTATAATCAATTACAAAGACTATACTATTGATTTGAGCAAAATGGATAATGATAGCGATAAACTAAAAGAAATGTTTAAAAAATATCTACCAACGAATAAAAACACAACAACTGATAATTTGCTACTTGCTTATATAAACCAAAGCAAAGATCTATTAGAGCTTGAAAATAAAATAAATGAGCTGTATTTAAAAATAAAGGATGAATAAAATATCAAAAAAGCCATACAATAAACTAAATGCATTTAGTTTGTTAGAAATTGTTTTTGGTATTTTGCTTATAGCTATTATCTCATCTGTTGTGGTGTCTAAATTTGGTAGTTTTATGCAAACTTCAAAGCTATCATCTATAAAATCAGATATTGCACTTATACAAAGCTCTATAATCTCTAAGGCAAATATGCTTAGTATGCAAGGGCTTGATATGTTGGATTCTTTGGAGTTGAGCAATAACAACAATAATTCAAATCAAAACTCAACTAATCTGTTTTCTGCTATTTTAAATATTCCTTTTGATGATGGGCCAAACCATGCTAAATGGAGCAAAATAGATGATAAGACATATAGTGTGGAGTATAAAAACACCAAAGTTGAGTTTGTTTATGATAAAGATAAGCTAATTTTTGAATGCTCTGAGAGTGATGATATTTGCAAAGAGATGAAGTAGTGTATGTATTATTATGATATAGCTATTATTGGCAGAAATATTGCAAATTTGACCTATCAATCAGCACAAAAGATAAAAATAGGGCAGAGGGTTTTTGTGCAACTTGGAGCAAAACAAACAAGCCTTAAAGATGGGGTTATTGTAGATGTTTTAGATAATAAGCCAAAGTTTAAATGCAAGGATATAGCAGGTATTACAAGCGAGTATTATGATGCAAAACAGATGAAAATTGCAAGATATATATCCAAATATTATGTATGCTATTTTTCAAAATCAATAGAGCTATTTACCCCATTTGGTATATATTGCCACGCAAGTGGGAGTGGCAAAAAGAGTATTCAAGATGGTGTTATTTTGAGCCAATCTCAACAAAGGGCATATGAGTTTTGCTTGAATAATAAGCAATCACTTATTTATGGAGTAACAGGAAGTGGCAAGAGCGAAGTTTATATAAAAGCTATTAAGCATTATTTAAAACAAGCAAACCAAAACAATCAAGTGTTGTTTTTGGTGCCAGAGATTGCTCTAACTCCCTCAATGCTTGAGCGGTTAAAGAATGTTTTTAATGATAGAGTAGGCGTGTATCATTCTCAAATAACCAAAAAACAAAAAAAAGTTTTGATAAATAAATTGCATTGTGGCGATATAGATTTGATAGTTGGTGCAAGAAGTGCGTTTTTTTTGCCGTTTAAAAACCTTAGCCTTATAATAGTAGATGAAGAAAACGACATCTCGTATAAATCTGCCTCTAATCCTTGTATAAATGTAAAAGATTTAAGCATTTATTATTCTAAAATTTATAATAAAAGAGTGATATTAGGTAGTGCGACACCGAGCCTAACAAGCTATCACACCATAAAACACATAGAGATTAAAAGCAAATACCACAAAGGCGATAATAATATAATTTATGAAAACTCTGAGCCAAAAATTACACCACTTATAGAGCAAAAAATAAGACAAACATTAGATAACAACAAGCAGGTTATTGTGTTTATTCCAATTAGGGGTAATTTTAAGACAAGTTATTGTGCGAGCTGTAATAATGTGGTAGAGTGTATTAATTGCTCATCATCGCTTACTTATTATGAGAGAGATAATATTTTTAAATGCCATCATTGTAATTGGGTAGAGCCGTTTTATAGCAAATGCAAAGAGTGTGAGGGTGAGATGGAATCTGTTAGTATTGGGACAGATGAAATACACAAACAACTAAAAAGCAGTTTTGAAGATGCCAAAATAGGGGTGCTTGATAGAAACAATGCAAATACAAACAAAAAGTTAAATGTATTGCTTGATAGTTTTGCTAATGGGGGGATAGATATTTTAATAGGCACTCAAATGATAACAAAAGGGCATAATTACCCAAATGTTAGCCTTGTGGTGGCTATTGGGTTGGATTTGGCTTTGTATATGCCGAGTTTTAGTGCAAGGCAAAATGCTCTTTGTGCTTGTTTTCAAATATGTGGCAGAAGTGGCAGAGAAGGGGCAGGAGAGGTTGTTGTGCAGAGCAATCATTGCTCTTTTTATCAAAAATATTTAGAGTTGGGTTATAGTAGCTTTATAAAAGATGAGCTAAAAAACAGGCAAGGAATGTATCCACCCTATAAGCATATTGCAAGGATTATGATTAGTGGCAAAAATAAACAAACCCTACAAGCAAAAATGCTCAAATGTCTTGATATATTTGATAAAGACAAAATAAATATTATAGGATATGGGCAAAATATGCTCTTTAAACTCAAAAACACATATAGATATGATATTTTGATAGCTTCAAAAGATGATTTTAAATATATGTTGCAGGTGTGCCATATAGCCAATAATAGAGGCTATATGGTAGATATGGATATTATGAGTTAGAGTCTATTTGGTTGTATATTTTGTTTGTATGCTTTAAATGATGTAGTAATTGTTTTTTTACATTTTTAAAGCTATCACTATTTAGATGTTTTAGTATATCATCTATTTGTTTATGCTCCCCGCTTAAATGTATTATTGTCTGTATTAGCTCATTAGAGTTTTTGGCTCTTTTTATGTCTTTTATTAGCTCTTTATTGCCACTTCTTGCAAAAGATAGTTCCGATACCCTTTTATAAACAAACCATCCAATAATGCAAGATATAAATCCTGCAATAAAATACATAAGCTTTTGTAAAAATGATATATCTTTATATATTATTTTTTCTTTTATTTTTATTGTAGGCTCTATTGTATTATTGCCTAAGATTAAATGAGAATTGGTATTTGTTGCAAAGTGGTTTTTTAAAACATTAATTTTTATTTCATTGGTTGTTAAATGTTTTATAGTTTTTGTTTTTGGGTCAAAAAAATCTAATTTAAATGAAGGTATGGTAGTGTTTTTTGTTGCTAAAATAGAAAAAACCTTAGAATAAGTGCCTCCATATTTGCCATTTTGTAAGCCATATTTAATAATTGGTTTATTTTCATAAATCGTTGCACCATCTACATTTAACCCAAAATCATCTAAATCGTCTATATTTCCTTCGCCTGATACTTTTAGGCTAAGCGATATAGGCTCGCCTATTTTTACAGTGGTTTTATCTACTTTTGCATCTAAAGAAAAACTTCCAACCAAATTGGTGGAATTAGGAGTGTCTTTAATATCAATATTTAATGTATTTGAGTATATCCTTTGAGTGTTGCCAAAAATACCATCATTTTCATATACAGACACAAACAAAGGACCAATCACGGCTTTTGTAGCTTTTTGACCAAATAGTAGATACGATATTTCTTTATACCCATACTCGCCTTTTTGATAGTTTTTTTGCTCTTTTAAAGGCTTTATCCATACATCTTGAATATTAATATTAGACAAACCAACATTTTGTATGCGTGAGTATAGTTTGTAGGCAAAAATCAATGTAAGTTTGATAGGCTCACCAACATATGCGCTTTTTTTGTCTGCTTTTATATCTAAGCTAAAATCTGCACCAATGGTTTTGGTTCTTTTATTTGCTTTTATCAAATGCGCTTTTGTAGATACCTTTTTGCCATCTATTTTGGCATATATTGGTGGTATTGTTACGCTCTTAATGGGATAAAATATATATTGTTTTATTATTGATTTTTGATACCTTCCATTGATAATTGAAAGCTGTGAGGAAGTCCCTCTTAACTCTACTTTGTATTTATCTATTTTTGTTATATCTGAATAATCAATATCTTTACCAGTTAAATACACCTCAAAAGAAACACCATCACCTTTTAAAAAAGAATTTGGGGCTTTTAGTTTTATATCGGCAAATAAAAAATCTGCTTTAATTATAAAAGCAAATATAAAAATCAAAAAGATTTTAATAGTGCTATTTTGCATTTGCATTCTCCTTGTTTTATGTATTGTATCAAAACACTTTTTGTGTTTTAGATAGTTTTACCATGGTTTTTCTTCTTGGTAATTATTGTTTAGTGTATTTTTTTTGTCTATTTGTTGTAGCAAAATAGGTGTTTTGGTGCTTTTTATTTGTTTTAGCCATTTTTTCTCTTCTTTGGTAGATATTTCATTTGGGCTTATTGCTTTTTTTGTTAGTTTTTTTATAGCATCTCTGTTTTGTTTTTGTTTTTGCTTTTGTGTTTTGGATTCTTTATTTTTGTTTTTTTCTTTTTTTTCTTTTTTTTGTTTCTTATTGTTTTTATCTGTTTTAGTGTCTTTTGATTTTTTATCTTTTTGCTCTTTTTTATCTTTATTTTTATCTTTGCCTTTAGACTTTGATTGTTGTTGCTTTTGTCCTGGTTTGCTTTGGTCTTGCTTTTTTTGTTTCTTTTTCTTCTTTTGCTTTTTAATCTCTTCTAAATTATGTTTTGTTTGTTTGTCATCGCGTATTTTAAGTGCTTTTTCATAGCTTTTTTGTGCCTCATCTAATTTGTTTAAATAAAAATAGCTATTGCCAAGATTATGTAATGAGTTGTGTTTTAACTCTTTGTTAGATGATGTTATTTTTTTGTAATACTCTATTGCATTTTCGTATTGTTTGGCTTTATAATAAGCATTTGCTAAGTTATAATAGCTCTCATTGCTTGGGGATAGTTTTTTATACTCTTTTATTGCATTTTCGTATTGTTTGTTTTTATATGATTGTTTTGCATCTAAAATATGTTTAAAATCAAGTATGCCACTTTTTAGATGGCTAAATGGAATAGATAAAAATATAAAAATAGCCAAAATATTTGATGTTCTTGGTATTTGTTTAGACAATAAAGCAAAAGAGCTAATAGAAATAAAGCTTATCAAAAACAATAGCAAAGATAATGATAGAGGATAATAAAAATATTCTACATAGGTTTTTGCTTTATGTGTTTTTAACTGCTCTTTTTTGGCTCTTTTGTCAATTTGTTCTAATATGGCATTTATATCGCTATCATCTATACTAAAATCAATATACCCACCGCCACTTTGTAATGCCAAATTTTTAATCTGCTCATTTAGCCCAACATTTACTATTTTGCCACTATCATCTACTACATATCCACCCTTATCTGGTATTGGCGCACCAAGTTTGGTTGCTAAACCTATTGCATATAGTGTTATATTATTTTCTTTTAAAAACTCTATTTCATTATCATAATTGTTTGCATTGCCACCATCACTTAGCATTATTATATTTTTTGATTTATATTCTTTAAACAACTCATAAGCACCTTGAAGTGTTGCCATAACATCAGAGCCGGCATTAAAGTTGATATTTTCATCAAATCTATCTAATATATACAATAAAGATGTTACATCTTCGCTAATAGGCGAGAGTATAAAAGCATTTTTGGCAAATAATATAATCCCAATATTTGCATTTTTTGCTTGTTTTACTATTTGTTTTACTTTCTTTTTTGCTACTAAAAGTCTGTTTGGGTATATATCTTTTGCAAGCATAGATTTAGAAACATCAAGAGCAACAATAATTGGTGTTACTTTTGCGCTTACATTTATGTTAGCATCTTGTTTTACAGGCCTAGCAAGTGCTATTATCAAAAGCATTAAAGCTAACAAAAACACAATAGCTCGTTTTTTTGCTCCAACTCCTTCTTTACTTAAAGTTATTTGTTTTAGAACTTCGGTTGCAAATAAGTTATTTAGGTTAGAATTGGTGTTTTTGACAATAAAAAACAATGCTATAGGTATTATCAAAAGAAAAAGCATATCTATATGTAAAAAAAACATTATATAGCACCTTTATTGATTATAAATATAAGAATAAAGCCAATCAAAGAAAACCATACAAAAAAATGATAATAATATTCTTTTATAGAGAATTTATTTTGTTTTAGATTGCTTTTTTCTAATTTATTGATAATTTCATAAATCTCGCTTAATCCTTGTTTGGAGTTTGCAATAAAGCTCTCGCCCTTGTGGTAAGCTGATAGAGCTTGCATAGCTTGAATATTTGGGTTGCCTATGCCTATTGTGTATATTGTTATGTCGTATTTTTTTAGAAGCTTTTGAACAACTCCAATAGGTGTTTTAGAAGCTGTGTCTTCTCCATCACTTAGTGCTATTATTACTTTTGATTTGGTATCTCTTGTGCTTAGTATATCTATACTCATAGCAATAGAATCAAGCAGGGCTGTTTGTTTGCCTACAATGCCTATTTTTAGCCTATCAATTACTTTACTTTGCATTTTTTTATCATAACTAAGAGGCGAGGCTATCATTACATTATCGCCAAATACGATTATTCCTATATTGTCATTTACTCGTTTTTTGATAAAGTCTTTTACAATAGAGGCAACAGTGTCCCATCTTGTTTGAAGTGGATTATATCTATTAAAGCCTCTTTGTGCCATTGAGCCACTTGTATCTAATGCTAAAAGTATATCAATACCCTTGCCTTTGCTTTGAAGTGTGTCTAATTCTTTTATGGGTGAGCTTAGAGCTATTATCAAAGATAAAATACTAAGCCATTTTATAAACAATACCAAAAGAGAAGTTTTTATGCTAAATGTAGGAAGGTGATTTATATGTGGAAAATAAATAGCATTTTTTTTGGGCTTGAAAACATTTAAAAATAGTATAAAAACAAGCAAAATAAGCAATAAATAAGGATACTCTAAGCTATAACCAAAGAAGTTGTTATGCAAAAAAGAATCAATAATCTCAAATGGATTGCTTATAAATAACGATAATTTATCCATTTATAAGCCTTATTGTTTGCTTTAATTGTTTGGTATCCTTGTTGCTAAATACTTGTATTTGTTTTTTGTATTTGTAAGCTTTTAGCATATTTATTGTTTGTTGTATGTTATCGTTTATTTGTAGTTTTTTAGTATTTGTGGTTTTGGTATTTATAAAAAACTCCAAATTAGTGCTTAATTTATATGCTAATTGTTTGCACTCATTGGCATTTTTTATGCTTTTAAAGTCTATATTATTCAAAAATTTAAGAATTTGTTTTCGTTTTTCTTGCTTTTTGTTATAAATATAAAATGCAAAATAAATAATCGCAGATATAGCAATTAAAAACAAAATAGCAATTGGTAAAAAATAATATAATGAATAATCTTCTATTGTGGTTAATGGTTTGATGTCGTATAATCTAATGCCACTTATTTTATCTTTCATTGCAAACTCATATAAATAATTGTTTTAATTTATGTATGGGGTTATCGTGAGTGTATATTTTTACAAAAGAAATGCCTAATTTTTTAAGATATATCTCAAACTCTAAATCACTTTTTTTTATATTGTTTTGGTATCTTTTTATTGAGCTTTTATTAGAAATTGAGCTTATTGATGTTTTGTAAATTGGGTCTATCAAAGAGACATTTTCAATCTTTGCTAATTCTTCTTCTAATTTATCTCGTATTATTATAAGCACAACATCATGTTTTTTTGCAAGTGTTTTTATGTCTAATTCTTTTGCAAACACAAAATCACCAATCAAAAACAAAATAGATTTTTTTTTGAGTGCTTTATGCAATTTATTGCCCAAAGATGCATAATCTACTTGTTTGTATAAGCTATTGTAGTTTATTATGTTTTCTACTGCTTTTTTTACAGCCATTGTTTGTTTTGTTTGGGTGGTTGATATTTTTATATTATTAGTATAAATAAAACTGCTAAAAATATCACCACTACTACATGCGCTAAAACTCAAAATTGCACAAACCTCGGCTATAACATCTTGTTTTAGCCTACAAGAGCCAAAATGCACACTCCCACCAAGCAAAGATACAATATTTATATTTAATTCTTTACTTGGGTTAAACAGCTTTATATGTAGTTTATTTGTTTTTGCAGTTGTATTCCACGATATTTTTTTAATATCATCGCCTAAGACATATTCTCTTATCTCGCTAAAATCATAGCCATCACCTTTCATTTTGGTAATGGTATTACCTGCCATATCGCTATAAACAGCCTTTTTGGCTTTGATGATGATTTTAGATATTGTATTATTTAGAGTGCTATCAATAGAATTATCAGTTTGTGTATCTTGCATATCTATTGCCATTATGTGTTTGGTTTTATTTATAAAGATTAGGGTATTTTAACATTTTTTAGTATTTTTGCGATAACATCCTCGCTTGTTGTACCATTTGCTTGTGCTTCATAAGTTAGGGCAATTCTATGTCTTAATACATCTTTGGCAACTGTGGCAATATCAATAGGGTCCACATAATCATTACCTTTTAGATATGCTTTTGCCTTAGATGCCTTAAATATAGCAATACCTGCCCTTGGCGAAGCACCACAAGCTATTTGCTCTGATAGCTCTTTTAGTTTGTATTTATTAGGCTCTCTTGTGGCAAATACAATATCTATTATATACTCTTGCAACTGCTTATCTATATGCACATTTTCAATTTCTTTTTGTATTTTAAGTATTTCTTCTTTTTTTATAACCTGCTTTAAATCATTTACATTATAATCAACAACATCAGATACCATCAAAAGCTCTTCTTCTTTAGTGTTGTATCCTACAATTATTTTAAACATAAATCTATCTAATTGCGCCTCAGGCAGAGAATAAACACCTTCTTGCTCTATTGGGTTTTGTGTTGCTAATACACAAAAAGGAAGATCTAAACTAAAAGTCTCTTCGCTTATTGTTATTTGTTTTTCTGCCATTACTTCAAGAAGCGCACTTTGAACTTTTGCAGGGGCTCTATTTATCTCATCTGCTAAAACTAAATTGGCAAAAATAGGTCCTTTTTTTGTTTTAAACACTTGCTCTTTCATATCAAATATTTGAGTTCCTACTATATCTGATGGCAAAAGATCGGGGGTAAATTGGATTCTTTTAAAAGAAAGAGACAACACATTAGCCAAAGCATTTACTGTTTTGGTTTTTGCAAGACCCGGAACACCTTCAAGCAAAATATGCCCACCTGTAAAAAGCCCAATAAGTAAAGCATCTACAACATTTTCATGCCCAACTATACATTTTGATATTTCTGATTTTATTTCTTGTATTTTTGTATTCATAGGCGAATTTTACATCAGATTTTTTGATAAGTCAAGAAAAAAATATAATTATTTATATAATTATTTAGAGTTTTAATTTGCATTTTTAGTATTTGCTTTATTCAAAAAGTTAGTAAAAAATGCATATAAAAAGAAGCACAAAAGATAAAAAGGCTCAAAATGTAAAGTTAGCAAATAACCAACTTATCTATCTATGCCCTATAAGAGTTGTGTATATTATTTTAAACTCGCAATTGCTTTTGTCTTGTCATCTGCTCCAAAAACAAAGCTACCAGCTACAAGCATACTTGCACCTGCTTCTTTTAGGCTTTGAGCATTTTTGTCATTTACTCCGCCATCAACTTCTATAATACAATTACTTTTTGCATCATCTATCATTTCTTTTGCCTCTTTTATTTTGGCAACTGACTCTTCTATAAAGCTTTGCCCACCAAAACCAGGGTTAACACTCATAATCAAAAGCAAATCAAGATCTTTTATTAAATGTCTAACACTATCCACTGGCGTGTGCGGGTTTAGAGATATTCCTGCTTTTATACCAAGCGATTTGATCTTTTGTATCATTCTGTGAGGATGTTTTTCACTCTCTAAATGAAAAGTAAGAAACTCAGGTTTTAGTGGAGCAAACAAATCAACACAAAAGTCATTGTTTTCTACCATTAAATGTATGTCCAAATTTAGTTTTGTAATGCTTGAAATTTTGTGCAATACAACCGGCCCAAATGTAATGTTTGGCACAAAATGACCATCCATAACATCTAAATGTAGTATATCTGCCCCTGCTTTTTCTACTTCTTCAATGCTCTCTTGAAGTCTTAAATAATCCGCACTAAGTATTGATGGTGCTATGATTGCTTTTTCCATTTTAATTCCTTTTTGTTTTTAATTTTAAGGTGTTTGATTATACCTTAATTTGTTTTAAGCATAAAGCTATCTATATAAATTTGCCTGCTCTTTTGCTAATGTGTCGCATATTTCATTTTGCTCGTGCCCATTATGTGCCTTTATCCAAGTTGTTTTTATATTATGTATTTTAGAAACTTCTAAAAACTCTTGCCACATTTGCTTGTTTTTTACATCTGATTTTGTGCTTGTTTTCCAATTATTTTTTTGCCAATTAAAAATATATTTACTTATTGCATCTATCACATATTTAGAATCGCTAAATAGCTCCACACTGCAAGGCATTTTTAGAGCTTTTAGCCCCTCTATTACAGCTTTTAGCTCCATTTGATTGTTTGTAACATTTTTAGCACCACCTGAGAGTATCTTTTTTTTGGCTCCATATTCTAAAATACTAGCCCATCCACCACCACCAGGGTTGCCCAAAGATGAGCCATCAGTGTATAGCTTTATGTTTTTTTTAGTGTCGCTTGTGTGATTATTAGGCATTTGGTTTGTTTATAAGCTTCATAGATATACTGCTTTTAAATACACTATCACAATAATCACAAATAAAATCGTTGTTGTAATGTGTTTTTTTGCATTTATTACAAAAAAACGAAAACACAATATCTGCTCTCTTGGTAGGATTATTGTTTGTTTGCTCACAAGAGTATTTTAAACAATTTAGTATATCTATCTCAAAATATCTTTTATCGCCATTTGGGGTAGGGGGTGGTGTGCTAAAATCCTTGTTTTTATGATAGTAAATATATTTCAAAAACTCATTATCGTTTATTGTTTTTTTGTAATCTTTATAATTTTCAATTTGTATTAAAAATAGTAAATCCATACATTGATGTATATCAAAAATATTTATATTGCTCCAAAAGGCTTTTGGATTGTTTAGGAGCAAAAAAGAAGCCACCATTCTACTCGCATTTTTGTTGTTAGTGCAAATATTTATAAGTTTTTGTGTTTTTTTCTCTAATGTTTTATCAGAGTTTATTAGTTTTTTTATTTTATATAAAATTAACTCTTCGTTTGTTGCTGCTTTTAGCTCTTTTAAAGATTGCAATACATCTCTACTCAAAGAGTAGTTGTTTAGTTTTATGCTTATTATAAACACTTTTTTAAGAGCAGTAATATGATTTGGTTTTAGTGAAATAATTTCTAAAAACATATCGCAAGAGCGTTGCAAAAAGCCATTTTTATAGTATAGATTAGCTATTTTACTCATTAGCTCTAATTGCTCCTTTTTTTTAGATGTATGTTTTAAAGCCATCAAATAAAGAGACACTGCTTCATTGTATTGTTTATTGGCAACTAAACTATCACAAATACATACAATATCATCAAAAGATATGATTCGTTTTTTGTAAAGTTTTTGATAATTTGCTATCTTTTTTTTATGAGTGTTTTCATTTATGCCTATTTTTGCAAATGTGTTGGCAAATATTTTTTTGTTTTTTTTGGCTCTTGATAGAGATGATATAAAACTAATAACAGATATTAGAAAAACAATAATAAATATACTAATTATGCTAAATAATGGGTCTCTATATTCTATAAAAACATTATCCATCTAAAAGCTCATCAAAAACTAATCGGTTTTTAGCACAGCTCCACAACTTGCATTGCTAACTAATAGTCTATATTGTTTTAGCCAAGAAGAGCTTATTGGTTTTTTTATTATTTTTATCTCTTTGGCTCGTTTTTTGAGTATAGTTTCATCTACATCTAAATTTATTGAATAATTATCAATATCAATATCAATTTTATCGCCATCTTTTATAAGTGCAATAAGCCCACCTTCCCCTGCTTCTGGCGATACATGACCTATACAAATGCCTCTTGTAGCACCACTAAACCTACCATCTGTTACAAGAGCCACACTCTCGCCTAATCCACTTCCCATAATAAGGCTTGTTGGGGTTAGCATCTCTTGCATACCGGGCCCACCTTTTGGTCCTTCGTATCTTATAATCACCACATGCCCGGGTTGCACTTTTTTATTTAGTATCCCTTCTATTGCCTCATCTTGGCTATTAAAACATATCGCTTTGCCACTAAAAGTCTTTTTACCAGTTATTCCTGCTGTTTTTACCACACTTCCTTCTTTTGCTAAATTGCCAAACAATATTGCCAAACCACCAACTTCGCTAAATGCATTGTCGTTTTCTCTTATTATTGCGCTATCTTTTGTGCTGTGATTGTTTATTTTTTCATACACACTCACACCACCTATTGTCAAATTATCTTTTATGCAATCTTCGTTTCTTTTTCGCATCTCACACATTACAGCATTTATTCCACCAGCTTTATCTATGTCTTGCATATGTATTGTGCTTAATGATGGGCTAATTTTTGCAATATGTTTTACATTATTGCTTATTTTGTTTATATCTTTAATGCTAAAATCAACTCCTGCTTCTTTTGCAATTGCTAACATATGCAATATCGTATTTGAGCTACCACCCATTGCCATATCTACACCAAATGCATTAAACACGGCATTAGCATTCAATATGTTTTTTAGATTGTATTTTTCTCTTTCTTTATCGTTATTTTGTTTTGCAATCTCACATATTCTTTTTGCTGATTGTCTATAAAGCTCTTCTCGCTCTTTTGTAAGTGCCAAAATTGTTCCATTTCCACTAAGTGCTATACCCATAGCCTCCATTAGAGTATTCATAGAATTAGCAGTAAACATACCAGAGCAACTCCCACCACTCGGGCATGAATTGCATTCTATGTCTTTTAGCTCTTCATCATTTATTTTGCCATCTTCATAAGCACCAATTGCCTCAAAAGCACTAACCAAATCTAATGGCTTATTGTCTTTTGAATATCCCTTACTCATAGGCCCACCACTTACAAAAATAGTAGGCACATTTACCCTTAGTGCGCCCATTATCATACCTGGCACTATCTTGTCGCAATTTGGTATGGCTATCATCGCATCTAATTTATGAGCTTGCATTACGCTCTCAATAGAATTAGCAATAATCTCACGAGAAGGTAGAGAAAAAAGCATACCATCATGCCCCATTGCAATACCATCATCTATGCCTATTGTGTTAAACTCAAATGGCACACAGCCGTTTTTTATAATCTCATCTTTTATTATTTTTGATACTTTATCTAAGAAAAAATGCCCCGGAATTATCTCTATAAACGAGTTGGCAACACCAATAAATGGTTTGTTAAAATCTTCATCTTTTAGCCCTGTTGCTCTAAGTAATGCTCTATGAGGTGTTCTATTGTAGCCTTTTTTTATTATGTCGCTTTTCATTTTATTGCCTCTTTTAGTTTTGTTTGCCACATCCGTGGTTCGTTCTCCACATTTCTTCATGTCCCATATTTATAACATATTGTGGCACTACGCAATCATCATTGTTTGATATTGATGTTTTGTGGGTATTATTTGCATTTGCATATCTATTGCTAACAATATAATAAGCCATAGCAAATACAATAAGGCAAACAATCAAAGATATTGCTCTTTTTGCATCAAAAGACATTGCAATAGGATTATCACAAACCCCGCCCGGGCATAGCCCTTTTAGTTTAAAGTTCATTTTTTTATACATAATACAGCCCAAGCATATACCAAAAACAGCTTCTAAATAAAATAAAACCAAACAAAGCACACATGTGAGCAATCTAATAGGCGAGAGTATGTCAAATATAATATAATATGCCATTATTATCGCAAGAATAAGACCAAGAAGCCAAGCAAATTGTTTGGGTTTTGCATCTACCCATTCTGGTTGTTGATTATATACTATCATTGAGCCCAATATCATATATGGTGCATATTTTGGGTTTATTGCTCTTATAACAAATTCAACAACAAAGGTAATAGAAAAAAATTCTATAAACAACATAGAATGCCCACCAAATGCACCAAACAAATAAAGAGTAGATAAAATACCTACCAAAAACATAATCCCAGCACTCGCTCTTGCATGTCGTTCGTTAATTACTTCAAAATCATATCCCGCAATTTTCTCTCCGAATTTAAAAAACATATAAACCCCTGTGTAATTGTTTGTGTAATTGCTATTGTAACATATCTATTGTATAATTTTATAGCTTTGGTGCATATTGTGATGAGCAATATTTTTGTAAGATGCAAAACACAAAAAGGAAAAATATGAAAACAAAAACTAAAATTATCACGCTTATCGTGCTTGTTGTATTTTTAGATAATCTTTTAATAGCCCAAGATAAAAAACAAACAAATAATAATATTTTACAAAAATATAAACATATAAAAAATAGCAATTATGAAACAAAAACAAAAAGCCATAAAGGCGATAAAGAAGGCTTTTATGACGATAGCTCTTTGATCAAGCAAGGTTATATAAAAACCAATAATTATATAATGCCTTATGATATTGCGATTAAAAGCAAAAAGAGATTAAATTTAGATATACAAGATAATAATCCAACTTCAAACAAAAACAATAAACACAAAATATCCGATGCAAAAATTGAAGTAAATTTTGAAGCTAATAAATGGATTAAAGTTGCTCCTTATGCAAAATATTCAAATGATAATAATCCTTTATCAAAAGACAAAGACAAAATAAACTATGGCATTGGCATTAAGTTTGAAGAATAAACAAAGAGCAAATTTTATATTCTTAAAATAACATTATCCAAAGATTAAATAGCTCAAAGATTATTGATTATTTGATTGTATTTTTCTTGATCAACAAGCTCTATGCCTAATTTCTTTGCTTTTTCAAGCTTGCTTCCAGCATTTTGCCCATATACCAAAAAATCTGTTTTTTTAGATACACTGCTCGTTACTTTTGCGCCCATATTTGCAAGTGTTTTTTTAATATCATCTCTGTTTTGATTCATCGTGCCTGTCAAAACCACTATTTTGTCTTTAAAAATATTATCTTTTATTTGTATTTTCGTAGGCTCTTTTATATTCAAAATGCTTATAATTTTCTTTAAAAATTCTTTATTTGCTATTGAATATTCATAAAAGCTCTCAACCATTTGCTCACCAAAGCCATCTATTTGTGATAGCTCATCTTTACTTGCATTAAACACATCAAGCCCAAACTTATCTGCCAAATCTCTTGCCCCAACCTCGCCAATATGCTCTATACCCAAAGAGTTTATAAATTTGTCCAAATTTACATTTTTAGACTCTTCAATAGCATTGATTAGATTGTTTATTTTTTTTTCTTTGAAGCTCTCTAATCCTTCTAAATCACTTTTTTGCAGAGAGTAAATATCTAAAATATTATTTATTTTTTGTTTTTGCAATAATAATTTTACAATAGAGCTTCCAAAGCCGTCTATATTCATACATTTTTTGCTTACAAAATACTCAATTGCACCTTGCCTTCGCCCATCACATTGCAAATTCATACATTTTATTAGCTTATCCTCTATCAAAAGCTTACTCTCACATATCGGGCAAGTAATAGGTGGCACAATGTCTATCTCTTTGCCTTCTCGTCTATCTTTTAAAACCTTGATTACTTTTGGGATAATATCGCCACTTTTTATAACTATCACCCAATCATTTATTTTGATATTCATTTTTTTAATCAAATCAAAATTATGCAAAGATGCTTTTGACACATTTGAGCCGTCTATTAGCACATTTTCTAATCTTGCAACAGGAGTTATAACCCCAGTTCTGCCTATTTGTAAATCTACGCCTATTATTTTGGTGGTTTTCTCTACTGCTTCAAACTTATAAGCACATGAAAAACGCGGAAACTTAACAGTGTAGCCTAAGCTTTTACACGCATTTAACTCATTTATTTTAATCATCATACCATCAAGCAATATATCGCTTCTATCCCTTAGCTCTATTAGCTCTTCTCTTGCTTGTAGTATTTTATCTACGCTTTTTACGATGCGTCTAAAATCTTTTTGATAAAAGCCCAAAGAGTTTAAAAAATTATATACCTCATCTGCTGTTTGAAGTTCTAAAGAGTTTTCTCCAACACCCCATAGCTTAAAAATCAAATTTCTTTTTGCAGTTATAGAGCTATCAAGCTGTCTTAGTGACCCGCTTGCCATATTCCTAGGGTTAGCAAATAAACTTTCGTTATTTTTAGCCCTTTGCTCGTTTATTTTTTGAAAGTCGCTTTTTTTTATTACAACTTCGCCTCTAATCTCTATTGGATCTTTATAGTCTATCTTTATAGGTATGTTTTTTATAGTTTTGGCATTTGTGGTTATATCTTCTCCAACCAAACCATCGCCTCTTGTTATTGCTTGTTTTAAAAGCCCATTTTCATAAATCAAATTTAGGCTCGCACCATCAAATTTTGGCTCGCATATATAGCTTATATCATAATGTATTGTTTTTTTTACTCTTTTTATCCACTCTTCAAGCTCATTTTTATCAAAAATATCCTCTTGCGAATACATTTTGCTTTTGTGTTTGGCTTTTTGGAATTTATCACTAATCCCGCTACCAACTCGTAGGTTAGGGGAGTTTGGGGATATTAGATTAGGGTGTTCTTTTTCGTATTGTTTTATTTCATTGTTTAATCTATCATATTCATCATCACTTGCTAATAAATCATCTAAAATATAATAATGATTAGCATATTTGTTTAAAAGCTCTACTTTTTGTAGATATAGATTGTGTTTAGTATTTTTTTGGCTCATAATATTTTATGTTTATACCCATAAGCCTTATTGTTATGTCTTTATGTATAATCACTACATAAACTCTATGTTTTTAGCTCAAAAGCCTAATACTCTTAGAAGGTGTAGCATTTGAGAGGGCAACCACGGTATAACCAGCTATATTTGATAATTCATCTGCTTCAAAATTGAGTGCTTGTTTATATACTGCTTCTTGTGGGTAGCTTTTTGACTTTTCTTCATATTGTTTTATTTCTATTTTTATAGCATCTCTCATTTCATTTATGATCTCTTTTTTAATATTAGAGTTTTGCTCTTTTTGCTTGTCTATATTATCTATTTGGCTAACTATGCTCTCTTTTAGCTCGTTTATGCTTTGTGCATTATCTATATTATCCACATTATCTAATAATTGATAAAACTTCCTCTCTTGGCTATCTAATTTGTATTCTTTTTGCTCAACAATTTCTTTTAGTTGTGTTTGGTATTTTCTTATTTTTTCTTTAAATTGCGTAAAGTCTGATATATTTGTAATCTCATTGCTAATTTCGTTTAATATTGCTTTTTCTTTGCCTATATTTGCTTCTTTTATCTCAATTTTAGATACTTCTTTAAGTTTCGGCGATAATCTCTCTCCTAAGGAAGCAGAAGTTCTATCAATTTTTTGATTGTTTTTGCCTTCTTTTTTATTAGCAGATTCTACATTTTTTATATTATCCACATTTTTAGAATTTATACCAATATTGTTATTGGTGTTGTCTAAAATACTTGTGTTGTTTTTGGTTATATTATTTATTGTCATAGTAGTATTGTAGTTGTCTTATGCTTAAACATAGCTTAAAAATAATTACAAAATAGCCAAAATGCCTTACAAAATTGTATTTTTTGTATTTTTTCTTAAAAATAAAGCAAAAAATGAATTATACAAAATATAACAATATGTATAATAATTAACTACATTTATATATTATACACCATCTTGCTTTATATATGATATTGAAAATCATACTCTCTATTATTATCAAATCAAAACAAATTATTTTTATAGTATAATTCCAAAATAATGATAAAAAAAACACCCAATAACAACACAGATGATAGAAACTTTCAAATACCTCTTTATATATATAATTTAGATATTGATGATGTTTTGTCTAATTTATTTCATTATAACTACAAGCTCAGATATTTAAGTAGCATAAAAGATGTCAATTCAGACGAATATATAAATGCTTACAATGGGTTTAAGGGCGAGCTTTATGAAAACATTATTTATGAGCTATTGTTAAAATATGCAAAAGAGCATAAAGCTATAACAAAATTTATACTAAAAGGTCCTCATCAAGACAACTCCAAAGACACAAACAAAAAAACAGGACTGCTAATAGATAAAAGCAATCAAATAGTTTATAGAGCAGGGTATAAAGACATAAGCGAGTTTGATGGTTTGTTTTTTACCAAAGATAGTGTGTATTTTATGGAAAGCACAATAGTCCAAGATACAAACTCTCTTAGAAAAAGATTACAAAAAAAATATGCTCTTATGAAGATAGTTTTTCCAAACCTACAAATAAAAGCACTTATAATATTGCTTGAAGGTGCTATGGGGGTTAGCAAGTTTCCACCTTATGCAACTATATGGCAAACAAAAGACTTAAATGCAGATAGGGTGCTAAAAAAACTATTAAGCTCTTATAAAAAAGTGCCAATTATCTCACCAAAAAGCGAAAACTACGATTATGCCTCAAATGTGGAGGTTTATCCTTTTAAATACTTTAATGTCCTGCAATGGTTTTTGAACAATTCAATAAAAAAATCCAACTTAAACAGATATTTTTTGCTAACTTATAAAAACAAATTGCATTTTCATATATTCAAAAAAGTATATATTGGCTATACAACATTAGATATTATCAAAAAAGCACATTTTGATTTTGATTTTGATACCAAATTAGATGTTTATGTAAGTTTAGAAAAATTAGATAATGGCTTTTTTGATATTTTTTACTACACTAAAGAAAAAGAACACACAAAACTAATAAAAATAGATCTAAACAAAGGCGATAAAGCGATATTTACCAAAAAAGACTACAAAGGCTTTACTACCTCTGAGATTAAATTTATACAATATATTATCAAAAAACGACATTTTATTGGTTTAGAATTGCTAAAAACAATACTACAAGATGCAAAAAAACTACCAATAATATTATAAAATTATATGAAAAACATTATACTACTTAGCAACACACACAAAAACAACAAAAAAGCTTATAAAAAACAAAAAGCTCTCGCACTTAAACATAATCTAACAATTAAAAGCATAAATGTATTAAAAATCAAACCCATACCCAACTCTATTAGCGAACTTATACATAATCATAATAATTTTTGCTCTATTGTATTTAGCTCAAAAAACGGCGTTAGGGTGTTTTTTAAACTTCTTTTAACGCATAATCTAAACAAACTATCACTAAGCTCAATTTATAACAAAAACCTCTATGCAATAAACAAACAAACTTACAAAGAGATAATAAAATACACAAACAAAAAAGCAAATATTATAAACACTAATTCTTTCAACTCACAACAAATGGGCATAAGGCTAATAGAGCATAAATTTATAAAACAAAGCAGTAAAAAAATAGCAATAATAAGAGCAAAAAAGGTTATAGCTCCAATAATAAATATCTTAAAAAGCAAAAAAATAAAAGCAAAAGAGTTTAAAATATACAAAACAAAGTTAAAAACAATAAATACCCAAAAACATACTATAAACAAAGGCTCGTTTATTGTATTTACTTCGCCATCTACCATAAAAGGCTTTTTTGCAAACTATAAATGGCATAAAAGTTATAATGCCATATGTATAGGCAAAAGCACGGCAAAATATCTACCAAAAGGCATAAAATACAAAACACCCAAAAAGCCTCTTATTAAAAACTGCATTAAACTTGCCATTAGATATTAGCCATCATCTCATATTTTTATAAAATTCTTGGCATAATACACAAAGCACATAAAACAAAAAAGGATTCAAATGAATGCAACTAAAAAACTTATCAATTTAACACTTATTGCAACCATACTTATAGGCTTTATTTCTTGTGGGGGGGGGCAGTAGTAGCCCCAGCAAAGAGCCACTAAAACCATTTAAAAGTGGAGAAAAATTCAAAGGCTTAGTATATAAATTTGCCATCTCACCACATACAAATAGAGTATGGCTTGATAGAAACCTTGGAGCAAAGCGAGTTTGTGAGAGCTTTGATGATATAGATTGTTATGGCGATTATTATCAATTTGGTAGAAATACAGACGGACATGAAAAAATCAATAGTGCTACTACTACAACCTTATCTAAAAGCTTAACTAATGCGGGAGATAAAGTTGTAATAAATTCTGCTACAAGAGATTGGGTAATAAGTGGCTTAGATGACTCTGGTATAAAAAGAAGCATAAATTGGGCAAGCACAGATGGTAGCTCTATTTGCCCCGTTGGTTTTAGGGTGCCAACCTTGCAAGAGTTTAGAGCCGAAACATTTGGGCTAACAAGTAGTGATAAAGTAAATAATAAATTTGATGCATTTAATAGCTTTTTAAAGCTCCCAAGTGCTTATAAACGCATTAACTCTGCGGGTAACGATGTAGAGACTGATGGAGCTGTTGGTTATATGTGGGTAAATTCTTTTGTATCAAAAGCAACTCCTCGCCAAATAGCTTTTAACGACAATTCTATATCAGCCGTTAGTGATTATATGATCAACGGTGCTTCAATTCGTTGCATACAAGATGATACACACCAAACTTTTAGTATAAAAACCAATATAAAATCGTTTTTTATAAATGATGGGGCAACTAAACAAATAAAATTTAGCATAGATGACACAAAAGGTGGCACATTAACACTAAAAGTTGATATAGATAATGATATTCTAAAAATAAATGGCAAAAACAATAAAACCTTTACATATACAAAAAAACAATACAAAAACAAAGAATTGAGCTTTGAGGTTAAAAGCGATTATGGTGTTGGAGGTATAGCACAAATTACCCTAACTCTAAGCAATTCAAAAACACAAATAATAAAAAGTTTTTATATAGAGATTGTAAAAATACATAAATCTGCAACAGAGTTTGAATACAAGGGGCTAACATACGATATAGTAACCTCTCCAAATACGGGCAGAGTATGGCTTGATAGAAACTTGGGTGCAAGCAGAGTTTGCAAAAATAAGGACGATGATAAATGTTTTGGTGATTATTATCAATGGGGTAGAGAAGCAGACGGACATGAAAAAACAACAAGTGAAGTAACCAATATTACAGCTACAAGCATAACACCTAATCTTAAT
>CAZXTK010000016.1:14267-21701 GCA_964643665.1 uncultured Campylobacterales bacterium | reverse complement strand
TATGTCAATATATGTTTCATTTTTTGCTTTAAATATCAATTAGCAAAATCAAAACCGCAAAACTAATTGCACTCACACCAAATACAAAGCTATCTCATCTGCCAACAAATAATCATTACAAAAAAATCTATCATCGCTAACATAGCCTTTATTCTCATCACATAAAAACTCAATCTTTTTTAACTGCTCTTTGCTCAAACCATCAAGACAAACACCAACTATGCTTCTTAGCCCCAAAAATAATCGCTCTAACGCTATTGTATCATGCTCTAAAACCTCAATACTCATAGGTGTTGTATAGTTTTTTATATATTCTTTTACATCATTATAGTAATGGTTCCTTCTTTTATTTATCTGCTCTATTGCCCCTGCTCCAATAGCCAAAAAGTCACAACCCCTCCAATAGCCCAAATTATGATAGCTTCTATGTTTTTTATCTCTTGCAAAAGATGATATTTCATATTGCCAAAAACCCTTATTTAAAAGAAGCTCAAACAAAAATTTAGCATTTAAGTGGCTGTTTTTTTTGATATATTGTTTGCCAACAAAGGCGGTGTGCTCTTTTAGCATCAAAGAATAAGCACTAATATGCTCAATATCTAATTGGGATATATGCCTAACCTCGTTTTGTAAAAACTTTTTCGTATCTAATTTTGTATCATAAATCAAATCTATACTTATATTGTTAAACCCTTGTGTTTTTGCTTCATTAACAAATTGCTCAATATCATCTTTTGTATGATTTCGCCCTAATAGTTTTAGCTTGTTAGTATCAAAACTCTGCACCCCAAGAGATAATCGCCTAACCCCCAAAGCATACATATCTTTTAGCCAATTTTTATTAAGCCTCTTTGGGTTTGCTTCAATGCATACATTATCCCTAAACTCATCTTTTATAAGTGGAGCTAAAAGCTCAAACAATGGCTTATATAAACTTGCCTTTATGGTATTTGGCGTGCCTCCACCAATATACACGCTTGTAATATTTGATATTTTATTTTTATTTAATGTATGTATTAAATGCTTTTTTAGAGTTTGCATATACAAAGTTTTTAGCTCATTTATATTCGTGTATGAATTAAAATCGCAATATGGGCATTTGATATCGCAAAAGGGAATATGAATATATAAAAGCAAATTAAAAGCATCCTTTCAATAAAATACATACAAGTATAAGCAATAAATATGCTCTAAGTGCAACAATTATAACACAAGGACAACAACCAATAATGGATAAAAAATATAGACGAAATGTTGCTGCTGTTGTTTTAAAAGATAATTATCCAGAAAAATGCGAGATTTTATTGGCAAAAAGAATAGGAACAGGCTCTAAGGGCGCTTGGCAGTTTCCACAAGGTGGAATAGATGCGAACGAAAAAGACGAAGAAGCACTACTAAGAGAGCTAAAAGAAGAAATAGGCACAAACAATGTAGAGATATTGGCAAAACATCCAGAGTGGATAAGCTATGATTTTCCAGAGGGAATGAAGTTTAAAGATGGCTCTAAAATGAAAGGCTTTGTAGGTCAGAGCCAGAAGTATTTTTTGGTAAAGCTAAAAAAAGATGCAAAAATAAATATACACACACAAGAAGCAGAGTTTAGTGAGTATAAATTTGTAGACGCAAAAGAAGTGATAAACGAGTCTGCTTTTATTAAACGAAGAATATATGCAAAGGCTATTGGTTATTTTAAACAACAAGGGTATATATCCTAAGGCTATGAGAAAATGTTGAGAGTGTGTAAATTTGGTGGTAGCTCGGTAGCTGGTATTGATAAATTACAAAATGTTGCTAATGTGATTTTGCAAACAAAAGAACAATACGACAAGCAATACAAACAAAATAGCAAAACTATTATTGTATTATCTGCAATGGGTGGCGAGACAGATGGATTGTTGCAAATGGCTAATAATATAGCAAAAGAGGGCAAAAATAAAAACCCAAACAAAAAAGACTTAGATTTGCTTTTAAGCACAGGCGAGATGAAAACTTGTGCATTGTTATCTATTTATTTAAACGCTATTGGTAAAAAAGCTATTGCATTTAGTGCAAGTGAGGTTAAAATAATAACAAGCAATACTCACTCAAATGCCAAAATACAATCTATCCAAACTAAGAGGGTGCAAAAATATCTTGATGATGATTATATTGTGATTATTACCGGTTTTGCTGGCGTTAGCGATGATGAGCATAAAACCACCACTCTTGGTAGAGGGGGGAGCGATTTGAGCGGTGTTGCACTTGCAAGTGCATTTAAAGCCGATATTTGCGAAATATACACCGATGTAGATGGCATATATACAGCAGACCCAAGAGTGGTATCAAAAGCCAAAATGATAAAAGAGATATGCTACGATGAAATGTTAGAGTTAGCTTCTGCTGGTGCAAAGGTATTGCAAAGCCGTTCTGTGGAGCTTGCCAAAAAATGCAATATAAATATAGTATCAAGAAATACTTTTAATCTAAACTCAAAAGGAACATTAATAACAAAGGAAAGCAATATAATGGAAAAAGCAATAATAAGTGGTGTTACGATGGACAATAATCAAGTAAGAGTTGGATTATATGATGTGATAGACAAACCAGGAATTGCAGCAGCCATATTTGAGAGTTTGGCAAAAGAGCAAATAAATGTAGATATGATAGTTCAAACCGTATCTACGAGCAAATTAACCAATCTTGACTTTACAATAGAAGCCAAAGATATGGATAAAACAAAACAAGTTATGAGCCAATTTGAGCAAGAAATAGGCAAAATAGACTTTGATGGCGATGTGTCTAAAATATCTATTGTTGGAGTTGGTATGAAAAGCCACACAGGTGTTGCTTGTAAGGCATTTAGCACAATGGCAAAAGCAGATATAAATATAAGAATAATAAGCACGAGTGAGATTAAAATATCTATGATAATAAACAGAGCTTATGCAGAGTTGGCATTGAATAAATTGCATAGTGCCTATGAATTAGACTCAAAGGATTAAAATGACTTTTATGGATTGGATGGTTAAAACAATAAGGGATGATAATGCTCTTGGCTCTTGGTTGGAAGAGATAAAATACGACCTTCATTCATCTTTTGGGAAATTTTTACTAAATTGCATAAACAGTTCTAAACCTATCTTGCTTTTATGTGATGATAAAAGAGAATGGCTAAAAGCCTATATTTTACACACTATAAACAATAATAATTTAAATAGACCACTAATTCCAATATATGATATTAGCTCTCTAAAAGATAAATTCGCATATGCTTCTAACGAAGAAAATAGAGAATATATAAACGATGTATTGAGTGTTTCTTTTGATAATGGTTATATTATTTGGTATATTGGCGATAGCAATTGCGCACTTGCTAATGCACCCAAGGTATTTGAGGGTTCTTTTTTGTGGATATTTGATGAGAATATACCAAATGCTTTGAGTTTTTTAAATGATGATGAATATGTTGATTTTAAACTAATGCAATGTATAAGGCTTTTAAATACTGCAATAACAGCATATTTATATGAAGAATTTAAAATCTAAATATGCAAGCATCACTTTTAGCTGATACTTCTCAAATAGTAATATGCAATGATTTTGATGGGATAATACAAGAGCTAAAAACACAGATACCTGCTGAGTTTTTGCGAATAATTGAGCCAAAAAGTGATGAGTTTTTATTAGATGATGCAAAAAAAGCCATAGAAGAAGCATATATTGCAAGTGATAAGCCAAAAACAATTGTGCTAAAAGCAAATAAATACAGACTTGAAGCACAAAATAGCCTACTTAAAATATTAGAAGAGCAACCAAAAAATATAGTTTTTATACTACTTGCAAAAAGCAAAAGTGTATTTTTAGCAACCATCAAATCAAGGCTTGTGGCTATAAATTTAAAACACCAAGAAAAACATTTCTGCAATATTGATATTTTTGCCCTAACACATGAGTATGTATTAGAGCAAATTGATATATATTCTAAACAAAGCAAAACCCAGATAAAACAAATGTTTTATGGGGTATGGCAAGAGATATTAAAAAACAATATAAAACCAAACAAGGTAGAGCAAGATGTATTTAATAATTCTTTATTGTTATTGGAGCTAAACACTAAACCTGTTAATGTGCTTAGTGATTTTTTTTTAACTTTGCAAAAGCTTATGAGCAAAAATAAATGAACAAAAACAAAACAGCCACTACAAGCATAGAAATAATAAGTGCTAAAAACATAACACAAACACTCAAAGATTTGCAAGTTAGCCCTATGGGGGTTAGTATTTTAGAGCAAAAATGTGAAACCTTTTTACTCTATATAAAAAACATAAGATGTGTTGGGGCAAATATTCTAAAACAAGATGCGCTTAGTGTGGGCGGTGATGTTGCATGTCCTAAAAATGTGATTTTAAACGACACTTATTTTGTAGATGTTATTTTAATAGCCAACAAGGCACAGCTAAAAGAGCTAATACAAAAAGAGCTCAAACAGCAATTTGGGCTAAAAGAACTATCATACAAACTAAAAGATATTCTAAAAACTCTAAACCTAAAAAACAAAAAACAACTACCACAAATAATGGGGGTTATAAATATAGACCCACAAAGCTTTTATAAAAAATCAATAAAAATCAATAACAAAATAACAAAAGAGATTAAAAAACAAATCAAACAAGGTGCAAGAATTATAGACATAGGCGCAATAAGCTCACGGCCAAATGCGCCAAAAATTAGCAAAAAGCAAGAGTTAGAAAGGCTTGAATTTGTTTTTAAATGGTTAAAGCAAAATAGGGCAAAACTAAAAGCCAAATATCCAAATGTGAGTTTTAGCATAGATACATTTAGACCAAGTGTTGCAAAAGTTGCACTAAGGAGTGGCTTTGATATTATCAACGATATTACCGGTGGTAGTAAAAAAATGTTCAAAGTGGTTGCAAAGTGCAATGCAAAAATAATAATTATGCATATGCAAAACAATCCCCAAACTATGCAAGACAACCCACATTACACAAATGTCACATTAGAGATTTTTGAGTATCTAAAAACACAGGTAGAATTAGCACTAAAACATAATATAAAAAGAGAAAATATTATATTAGATGTAGGTATTGGCTTTGGCAAGAGCAAGTCGCATAACATTGAGCTTATTGATAATATATCCTATTTCAAACAACTTCAATGTCCTATTTTAATAGGTGCGAGCAGAAAATCTATCATAGAGCATATTATGCAAAAGCCTACAAAAGACAGGCTAAGTGGAACACTCGCAATCCATTTAAAAGCATGGCAAAATGGTGCTGATATTTTAAGAGTGCATGATGTAGTAGAGCATATCCAACATTTAAGGGTGTATAATGAGTTTGAGTAGAAGCATTTTTTCTGCTTTATTTTGTATTTTATTTTTTAGTGTTTGCTCTTTTGGCAAAGATATAAAAATAACCACAATAAATCATAGCCACCACAATGGGGAGAGCATAATTTTGCAAGTAAAAAATGCTTATAATTTAAAATTTTTACCACCTTTTGATGACTATAAATTTTTTAAAAATACTTTTTTGAATAATACTTCAAGCTATTATGCTTTTGTGCCAATTGATTATTATTATTCTAAAAAATATATGAAGTTTCAAATCTCATACACCAAAACACCAAAAGATACACATAAACTTATAAAAACTTTTAAAATAAGAATCAAACAAACAAACTACACAAAAGAAGCAATAAATACAAAAAAACGAAAAATAAAAAACAAACAAAAGCATTTACAAAGAATTACCAAAGAATACAAAGAAGCCATGAGAGTTTATAACACAATCACGCCAAATGCTCTATGGAGCAAAAAATTCATATTACCACTTCACTCACACGCAACAAGCCAATTTGGAAAAAGCAGAATTTACAACAAAAACCACAAAAGCTATCACTCTGGCATAGATTTCAGAGCAAAAATAAACACAAAAATAACAGCAAGCAATGATGGGGTGGTAGCTTATGCAAAAGATAGGTTTTATTCTGGCAAAAGCGTATGCATCAATCACGGACAAGGTGTTTATAGCGTGTATTATCACCTAAATAAAATACTTGTAAAAAAGGGCGATATCATAAAACGAGGAGAGATAGTGGGGCTAAGTGGTAAGAGTGGCAGAGTAACAGGACCTCATCTACATTTTGGCATTAAACTCTATTCTACAAATATAAATCCAAAAGATTTTATAAAAAGAGCAAATAAATTATTGGCTAATTAAAATTATCTATCAAATACCTAAACACATCATTTAGCCCAACTACATCATCTACACATACTCTTTCATCTACTTTGTGAATATAATTATTTCTAACTCCAAATTCAACAACATCTATACCATAAGGTGCAAAAAACCTCGCATCAGAAGTGCCACCTTTTGTGTTTGCATCTGTTGGTTTGTTTGTAATATGCTCTATTGCTTTTTTAGTTTTTGCAACTAATAATGAATCTTTGTTTGTCAAAAAAGGTTTTGAGTGGGCTTTTACTTCTAACTTAAAGCTATCTTCGCTAACCCCGCCATCAATAAGAGCTTTATAAACAAAATCATACACGCTCTTATCATCGCTTATAGTGCAATTTCGCACATTAAATGTCATTTTAAGCTCACCTGGGCTTACATTACTAGAGCCTAACCCAGCATTTAAATTTGTTACCACCAAAGTAGAAGGCGAAAAAAACTCATCTCCATCATCTAATTTTGCCCCTGCTATATTGCTTAAAGCACAAGAGAGCAGATCAACAGGGTTGATGGCTAAGTGAGGATAAGCACTATGTCCTTGCTTGCCAATAATCTCCAACGAACCATGAATGCTCCCTCTTCTGCCTATTTTAAAACCATCACCAAAACAATCCACGCTTGTAGGCTCTGCAATTAGCGCATAATTTGGTAGCATATCTATCTCTTTTAGATGCTCTAACATTATCTTTGTGCCGTATTTTGCATCGCCTTCTTCATCGCTTGTAATAAGCATTGAGAGCATTCCATCAAACTCTTTTGTGTGTTTTAGAGCATACATAAAACAAGCAAGCCCTGCTTTCATATCTTGCGCACCTCTACCTAACATATAGCCGTCTTTTATCTCTCCGCTAAAAGCATCAAAACTCCAACCCTCGCCAATATTTACAACATCTATATGCCCACCAAAACAAAAATGCGTAAAGTTCTTGTTTGTTTTTTGTTTATCATCTCTAAAATCTTTATAATAAAACCTATTTTTAACCCCGCCTTTATCTACCGCTATACATTGCCACTCGCTCCCCATATACTCATCTATAAAATCATATGCGCCATCATCATTAGGTGTTAGGCTTTTGTATTTGATAAGTTTAGATAGTATCTCTACACTACTTAGATTTTGCATTTTATTCCTTTGTTAAACTTCAAGCCTTACTGTTATATGCTATGACTATGCAAAATACATTATAGAGCATTT
>CAZXTK010000016.1:0-14167 GCA_964643665.1 uncultured Campylobacterales bacterium | reverse complement strand
TTTTTAAGCCATTTTTGGCGCCTAATGAGTGGGCGTGTATTTAGCTTTTTTTGATGTTGTAGTATATCAAAATTGTGGTTTAATAAAAAACCACCATATAAAGCATACCCACCACATCTATTTATCCTTTACTCAACAACCTTGTGTTATAATAAAGACAAATACAAATAGGAATTAAGGCGCAAAAATGCAATTAAATGGCTCACAAATGATTCTATCAGCACTAAAAGAAGAAAAGGTAGATCTAGTCTTTGGCTACCCTGGTGGCGCTATAATGAATGTTTATGATGAAATACATAAACAAAACTACACAAGACATATACTCTCACGACATGAACAAGCCGCCGTTCATAGTGCAGATGGTTATGCAAGAGCAAGTGGCAAAGTAGGCGTTGCTATTGTAACATCGGGTCCGGGTATCACAAACGCCATAACCGGTCTTGCTACTGCATATACAGATTCTATCCCACTTGTTTGTATAAGTGGTCAAGTAAATTCAGCAATGATAGGCACAGATGCATTTCAAGAAATTGATGCTGTTGGTCTTAGCAGATCGTGCACTAAACATAATTATTTGATAAAAGATTTAAAAGACATACCAAGAGTGTTTAAAGAAGCCTTTCATCTTGCAAGAAGTGGCAGAGCTGGCCCTGTTCATATAGATATAAGCAAAGATGCAACAGCGTTTGATAAAACTGCCATGTTTGATTATTCTAAACCCATAAATATGCCAACTTACAAACCAACCATAAAAGGCAATGCAAACCAAATAAAAAAAGCAATAACTGCAATGGCTAATGCCAAAAAACCATTGCTCTATGTTGGTGGTGGGGCAGTTTTGAGCAATACTCAAGATTTGATACGAGAGTTTATTTCCAAAACAAAAATACCGGCCGTAGAAACCCTAATGGCAAGAGGTGTTGTAGGCTGTGATAATTCTTATCTTATAGGTATGGTTGGAATGCATGGCGAATATGCAGCAAATATGGCAATGTATGAGAGTGATTTAATAATCTCTTTTGGCGCAAGATTTGATGATAGAGTTACTGGCTCAAAACTAAGCGAGTTTGGTAAATTCGCAAAAATAATACATGTAGATATTGACCCTTCACAAGTAGGCAAGGTTGTAAAAGTTGATTATCCTATTGTCGGTGATTTAAAAGATGTATTAGTTCAGATGATTGATATTATAAACTCTGGCATACAATTTAGCGATTACACTTCGTGGATAGATAATATAGCTAAAAACAAACAAAAAGAGCCACTAAGATATAACAATAGCGATGAAGTGCTAAAACCTCAATGGGTAATAGAGCAAATTGGGGAGTTTTTTAAGGGCAAGGCAATTGTATCTACTGATGTTGGGCAACATCAAATGTGGACTGCACAATTTTACCCATTTACTCATGCAAGAGAATTTATCACAAGTGGTGGGCTTGGCACTATGGGTTTTGGGTTTCCTGCTGCTATGGGTTGTGCTATGGCAAACAAAGATAAAGTTGCTATCAACATAACAGGCGATGGCTCGTTTTTAATGAATATTCAAGAGCTTGTAACTTGCCATGATGAGGGTATAAAAGTTATCAATATAGTTTTAAACAACAGATACTTAGGAATGGTTAGACAATGGCAAACATTTTTTTATGAAGATAGATTTTCTCAAACTGATTTAAACAACTCACCTAATTTTGTAGCAATAGCCGAGGCTTTTGGCGCATTAGGATTGCAAGTTAAAACAAAAGATGAGCTAAAAGGCGCCCTGCAAAAAGCGCTTGAGAGCAAAAGAAGCGTAATTATAGATGTAATTACAGACAGAAGAGAAGAAGTGTTTCCTATGGTGGCAACCAATAAAGCAATCAACGATATGTATCTTTTTAAGGATGAGAATAAATGAAGCAACAACAAACAACACAAACAATCTCTGTAATTGTTTTAAATGAAAATAGTGTTTTATCAAGAATTTCAGGGCTATTTAGTGCAAGAGGTTACAACATAGACTCTCTTACAGTGGCACCCATACCAAATAGTGAGTATTCAAGATTTAGCATAGTTACAAGTGGTGATGAGAGAGTTATTAGCCAAATAGTAAAACAGTTAAACAAGCTTATTCCTGTGCTAAAAGTAATTGAGCATTGTGATATGATAGAAAAAGACACAGCTCTTGTAAAATTGCCGATAAACGATTTGAGCGACATTGAAACAATAGCAAAAGCATATCACGGGATAATACAAGATGTAACAAATGATGCGGTTATTATATCTGCAACAGATACCACACAAAGAATTAACAATTTTATAAAAGCCATAGAAAAATTTAAACCAATAGAAATTGTAAGAAGTGGTGTTGTGGCAATGGAGAGATAATGGCAAGTGTAAAATTGCAAGATATTATAAATGCATGTTTAAAATACGACAAAGATATATTCGCAACCACAAATGACGATAATTTAGAGGCAATAAACATAAATGCCCTAAACTCTCTTAGCGATGCTAATGACAACGAGCTTAGCTTTTTGAGCGATAACAAACAAATAAAATATATCAAAACAACAAAAGCAAAAGCAGTGTTTTTAAAGCAAGAACATACCGAGCATTTACCAAAAGGCGCAATAGCCCTAATAACAAACGAGCCTTATGTGTGCTTAGCTATTGCTACATCGTTTTTTAAATATGAGCATAAAGTAACCACAAGCAACTCCAACACCATAGGCAAAAACACACAAATAGCCAACAATGCCTTTATAGGTGATGGCGCAATAATTGGCAATAATTGTGTAATTTACGCTGGTGCTTTTATAGGCGAGAGAGTAAGAATAGGCGATAATTGTGTAATTTATCCAAATGTTAGCATATATCATGATTGTGTTATTGGCAATAATGTAATCATACATAGCGGAAGCGTGATAGGCTCTGATGGCTTTGGTTTTGCTCCTACAAAAAAAGGCGTTCATATAAAAATACACCAAAACGGTAATGTGCAAATTGGCAATGATGTAGAAATTGGTGCAAATTGTGCAATAGATAGAGCAGTGTTTGCATCTACTATATTGCAAGATATGGTAAAGCTTGATAATCTCGTGCATATTGCACATAATTGCACTATAAAAAAAGGCACTTGCTTAGCAGGGCAAGTTGGTATGGCTGGCGGGGTTAGCATTGGCGAGTATTGCTCATTTGGTGGGCAAAGCGCGCTAAATTCTAATGTGAGTGTTGCTCCATTTTCTACCATAGCAGGTAAAAGCGGTGTGGTTAGCGATATAACCAAAAGCCACAATATATGGGCTGGTTTTCCTTGTGAGTCGCATATAACTTGGAAGAAAAAACAAATAAAACTAAGCAAACTATTAAACAAAAAAGACTAATCGCTTATAAATGTTAAATACAAATAATATTAAAATATATATACCTTATACTATTAGTTTTTATTTTTTTATATGTATGTTTATAGATTATGCAAATGATACATTTATATTTAGTGGTATTGTTATTAGTCATTATCTAAAATATAATTTTGGACTAATTGGTGTATTGTCTCCATTGATAATTTTATTTATTTATAGAAACTACAATAAACTACAACATAAAAAACAAAAAGCCTTTGCATTTATTGGTTTAGTGTTTAGTATTCTTTTGCTTCAAGCCCTTGTCATCCATGGGGCTTTAAATGGATATGTGTCTATAATATTGGCATATAGCCTTTTAAATGTGTTTAATGTCGGTTTTTTGTGGATACTTGCATTTTTAATATTTTTTAGCTCTTTGTATGTCTTGTTATATGATAATAAGATAGAAATTAGTGCAATAATGCTAAATATAATTGATTTATTTGATAAATATAAAAACAACACTAACAAAGTAGAAAATATAAATATAGCACAAAAAGATGAGGAAGTATCTTGCGTGGAGTTTGGAAATACTGCACAAATTATAATAAAAAACAATGATACAAATACTACATTTGATACAATAAATACACAACCTACACGCACTCATAGCATATTAGAGCCACAAGATATAGCAAATAAATTAAATAACGAGCTTTACAACACTACAAGCCAAGAGCTATCAAAGAATCCTAATGATGAATTTGATAATAAAAATAATAATATAGATTTTGAACTATATGAGCATATATCCAAAACAGAGCTAAGCAATATAGACACTCAAGCATACAAAAAAGCATCAAATGTATCACAAACTATACAAGATATAGATAATGATTTTTTTTATAACCCGCATTTAGAACAAATAGCTACCAATATTGCAAATACTTTTTTTGATGAACAAGATAAAGAATATATGGCAAAAAAACAATTAGAAGAAGAAGCAAGAATTAAATTAGAAAAAGAGCAAGAGCAAGAAAGACTGCTTGAGAGTAAGTCTATATTTGAACAAGTAAATAAAAAGCAAATCAATAATGCAAATGATGAGGCCAACAATACAAACAAAGAAGAAAAAACCAATAACCAATCACTATTATTTGAAGATGCAAAAGGAGACGATGCAATATCAAATATTGATGAGTATGCCAATAAAAGCACAAATACTCATGACATTGATAATGCAATGGCGACAAATACATCAGAGATAATCAAGCAAGAGCCACAAGAGCAAGAAAACACCAAAGATAATCCAACCAAAATTAAAAAAGAGACACCCCAAGAGAGCAAAGAATTAACCGAGCAATCAAATACAAACAATAAAGGCTCTCTACCATTGGTGGATTTTTTTAAAGATGCACCCGTCAACGAGCAAGATGGAGTACCAGAAGAGCTAATAGATAGCAATATAGAAAACCTATTAGAAAAGCTAAAAGTATTTAAAATAAACGGCGATGTAATAAAAACTTATACCGGACCTATTGTAACGACATTTGAGTTTAAGCCGACTGCTGATGTTAAAGTGTCCAAAATATTAGGCCTACAAGATGATTTAGCAATGGCACTAAGTGCGCCAACTATTAGAATACAAGCACCAATACCGGGTAAAGATGTAGTAGGCATAGAAGTTCCAAACAAAAACTCAAGCATTATTTACATGAAAGAAATGCTAAGTAGTGATGATTTTAAAAACCATCCTTCTAATCTTGCAATAATATTAGGAAAAGACATTGTAGGCAAGCCTTATATTACCGATTTAGCCAAATTGCCACACTTGCTAATTGCAGGAACAACAGGAAGTGGGAAAAGTGTTGGAATCAATGCAATGATTTTGTCACTGCTTTATAAAAACACACCGCAAACCTTACGAATGGTGATGATTGATCCCAAAATGATAGAGTTTTCTATGTATGATGGTATTGCTCATCTTTTAGCACCTGTTATTGTAGATGCTAACGAGGCTATAAACGCTCTTGCTAATATGGTGGCAGAAATGGAGCGTAGATACAAGCTTATGAGCACTACTAAAACAAAAAACATAGAAAACTACAACAAAAAAGCCAAGATAGACCCTGAGCTTGAAGAGCTTCCTTATATTGTAATAATTATTGATGAGTTGGCAGATTTGATGATGACAAGTGGAAAAGAAGTAGAAATATCAATAGCAAGATTAGCTCAAAAGGCAAGAGCTTGTGGAATACACTTGATAGTTGCAACACAAAGACCAAGCGTAGATGTTGTAACAGGGCTTATAAAAGCAAACTTCCCTTCAAGACTAAGTTATAAAGTAGGAACAAAAACAGATAGTAAGGTTATTTTAGATGTTTTTGGGGCAGAGAGTTTGCTTGGTAGGGGTGATTTACTATTTACTCCTCCTGGTGAAGCAGGGCTAAGAAGGCTCCATGCCCCTTGGAGCGAAGAAGGCGAGATAGAAGATGTGGTTGAGTTTATAAAAAAACATTACGAGACAGATTATGATACGAGTATTTTGCAATCACATGATGAAAAAAAGCTATCAAACTCACTCTCAAGCGACAGAGAAAAAATTGATGATGTAGATGAGCTATATGATGAGGCTGTTGAGATTATTTTAAGAGATAAAAAAACTTCTATATCGTATCTGCAAAGAAAGTTAAATATAGGCTACAATAGATCAGCAACCATAATAGACCAATTAGAAGCAAATGGCGTATTATCTGCTCCAAACACCAAAGGCAATAGAAATATCCTAATAGATGGTTAATTGTTTAGTATGTTATAATAAACAAAACAATTAGGAAGTATAATGATAATTTTTAGCGGTCCTTGTGTGATAGAAAATCGCGATATCGTATTAAAAATAGCCGATGAAATGCAATTCCTACAAGATAGTAGCGATATTGAGTTTTATTTTAAATCTAGCTTTGATAAAGCAAATAGAACAAGCATAGATAGTTTTAGAGGTTTGGGCATTGATGAAGGGCTTAAAATATTACAAGAAGTAAAAGATAAATATGGCTATAAAATCATCACAGATATACATGAGAGCCATCAAGCCTCTATCGCAAGTGAAGTTTGCGATGTATTGCAGATTCCTGCATTTTTGTGCAGACAAACTGACCTTCTTGTAGCAGCAGCCAAAACCAAAGCACAAATAAATATAAAAAAGGCTCAGTTTTTGAGTGCTGAGGCGATGGTTCATCCTGTAAAAAAAGTATTACAAACAAGAGGTATAGATGAAGTAAATTATAAAAATAGCAAAAAAGCTGGTGTTATGCTTTGTGAGAGAGGAAATATGTTTGGATATGGCTCTTTGATAGTAGATATGAAAAACTTAGTTACTATGCGAGAGTTTGCGCCAGTTATTTTTGATGCTACGCACAGCTCTCAGATTCCAAGCACAGGCTCTATTACAAAAGGCAATAGTTTTTTTGCGCCGATATTGGCAAAAGCAAGTTGTGTAGTTGGCGTTGATGGATTCTTTTTTGAAAGCCACATAGAGCCTAAAAATGCTCTAAGCGATGGGCCTAATATGTTAGATATTAAAACATTACAAAAAACAATAAAACAATTGCTACAATTACAAGAAATAACAAAAGACTTTGAGTAGTCAAAACACCAATTAAAGGATAGTAAATGAATCAAATAGAAGGATATTTATCATTAGATGGTTATGAAAAAGTTGCTATTATAAATGCAAGATTTAACCACAATATAACAGACAAATTAGTAGATGGGGCAAAAGATGCCTTTATTAGACATGGGGGAAATGAAGAGAATTTAGATTTAATCTTAGTTCCTGGTGCATTTGAAGTGCCGTTTGCTCTAAAAAAAATATTAGCACAAAACAAATATGCAGGGGTTTGCTGTTTGGGCGCAATTATAAGAGGTAGCACTCCACATTTTGACTATATTGCAGCAGAATCAACAAAAGGTATAGCAAATGCAGCAATGGAGTTTGATATACCTGTTAGCAATGGAATAATCACTACAAACACAATAGAACAAGCCATTGAGCGAGCAGGCAACAAAGCAGGCAACAAAGGCTATGAGGCGATGATAAATATTGTAGAGATGATAAATCTATACAAAAAACTATAACCCTTGTCAACAAGAACCAAAGCAAGAATAGGGGCAATAGAAGCATTATATGCTTATGGCAGTGGGAACAGCGAAGCAAAAACAAATTACACTCCATACATTCAAAAACAAAAACTAAGAGCAAAACAACACGACTTTGCTATAAGTTTAATGGAAGGTGTTTTTAATAATTTAGACACAATAGATGAAGAGATAACTAAACATCTGCATTCTGGAGGGATTGATGATTTTGGCTTGCTTTCAAAAGCATTTTTACGGCTTGGTGTTTATGAGATTTTATTTACCAATACAGATACTAGCGTTATAATTAGCCAAAGCATATTAATTGGCAAAGAGATATTAGATACACAATCAATTAAACTAATAAATGGCGTTTTAGATAATATTGCCAAAACAAAAAAGGCAAAAGGCAATTAAATATGAAATTATGCATAGCATTAGATTTAGCAGATGATAGGCAGATATTGGATTTTTTATCACAGCTAAAGGGGCTGGATATTTGGGTGAAAGTTGGTCTTAGAGGGTTTATAAGAAGTGGCAATAAACTATTAGAAGATATCAAAAAAATAGATGAGAATTTTAAGATTTTTTTGGATTTAAAACTCTATGATATACCAAATACCACAAAAGATAGCGCCTTAGAGATTGCTAATTTAAATGTTGATATGTTCAATATTCACGCAAGTATAGGAAGCGACGCTATGCGTTTGGTTATGTGTGAGATTAAAAAGCTTAAAAACCCGCCCCTTGTTTTGGCAGTTACGGCTCTTACTTCTTTTGATGATGAGAGTTTTTTTGAGATTTATAATGCCAAAGTGGAGCAAAAGGTTATAGACTTTGCCAAGCTAAGCTATAAATGCGGGGTTGATGGTGTTGTATGCTCTGTTTGGGAGAGTGCTAAAATAAAACAAGCTATAAAATCAAATAATTTTATCACCCTAACACCCGCTATAAAGCTAGATAGCAAGCTTAAAAACGATCAAAAACGAGTAGCCACTTTGCAGATGGCAAAAGAAAATTTAAGTGATTTTATAGTGATAGGACGAGCTATTTATCAAGAGCGAGATCCAAAAAAAGTAGTGTTAGATATTTTATCTCAGATAAAATAAAGCACAAAGCCTTATTTTGTATGCTCTTGCCACGCTTTTGGTGTGTATGTATTTAGCGCAAATGCATGCAATGATGTATCAAAAGCACTCTTTAGTGGGTTCATTACTGCTTTGTGTTGTTCAAGCAAACTCATATTCTCAAAGCTCTCATCTACAACAATAGCTCCAAAATGTCTTCCATCGCCTCGTGGCTCATTCAAAAACACCTTAGCGTTTGGCAATGCCTCTTTTAGTATTTGTTTTATTTGCTCTTTTGTATCCATTTATTGTCTTTATTTGGAATAATTATCTACTAACCATTTACAAATATCTGCTGATTCATACATAATTTTACCATCAATACTAAGAGCTGGTATCATACTCTGCCCACCTAGTTTAGCAAGCTCTTCTCTCGCACCTAAAATTAGATTAACATCTATCATCTCAATATCAACGCTTGGAAGTTCTTTAAGACATGTAAGCACTCTTTGGCAATATGGACAAGTATCTGAATAGTATAGTTTAAGCATATTATAACCTTTAAAATAATTTAACTAAATTATACCTTTTATGTTTTATAAAATCAAATTACATATTTTTTAGTTTTTGTATTTTAATTTGTAATTTTTTTACAAGATTCATATATTCTATTGGCTCATAATCATCTTTTTTTAGCTTTAATTGTGCAAGATAATTTGTATAAAAATCATAAGAGAGCATTGAGAGCTGTTTTATAAACTCTTCTTTGTCGTATAATTTTAGACCATCTTGCAAATAAATAGCATTTAGCTTTGTGTTAGAGATCTCGCCCTCTTTTAAAAGCCTGTATTCGGCTATATAATTGCTAAAAATATGCTCGTGAGTGTTTTTTAGTGCAAATTCTCTAAGCTCTTCATTGCAAATCATAGTTTTAATAATAGAAAGCTGTGCAATGTTTATTGAGCTTGCTTCAAGCATTGATGAGCTTGTAGGTGTATGGTTAGCTACATTTGTTTTAGCAAACAAATTGCTATTAACTTGCAAAAACAAAGATGCCTTTTTGATAGCCACCTCATAAATTACCGCACTAAGGCTGGCCATAAATTCTTTTGCTTCGTTTAGTGCTTTTTGTTTTTCTACCCCATCGCTCAAATCATATCTACTTGCAATTATCCTAAATACAAAATCCAAACAATGCTCTTTTTTGCTAAATACTTCTTGCAAACCATCTAATCCTTTGGTTTTTGCAATATCGGCTGGATCTAACCCACCATCAAATATCACAACACTTGCACTAAAATCGTTTTGGGCTAATAATTTACAAGATTTAAAAGCAGCCTCTAACCCTGCCTTATCGCCATCATAAGCTAAAACTACACTTGGCTCTCCCCTTCTTAAAAGTGGCAAATGCTCAGGGGTAAGCGCTGTTCCTAACACCGCACACGCATTATTTAGCCCTACTTGATGGAGCATAATTACATCTAAATACCCTTCACAAATTATTATTTCTTTTTGCTTGTAGATGTTTTGTTTTGCCAAATCATAGCCGTATAGCACTCTACTTTTATTAAAAAACTTAGTCGTTGGAGAGTTTAGATATTTGGCAATATTATCGCTCTCGCTCAGAGTTCTACCGCCAAAACCTATAAGCTTTGAAGAGTTAGAATAAATAGGAAAAGTAATTCTATTTATAAACCTTGCATACAAATTATTATTCTCATCTTTGCTTACAATTGCAAACTCCAAGGCAGTATCAAGATTAAAAAAATTATCTTTTAAAAACTTTATAGTATCGTTAGAGCTTGGAGCGTAGCCTAATTTAAATTTATCAATGCTTTGTGTGCTAAGACCTCTATCAACCAAATAAGCCATAAGCTGATTGCTTTTTTTTAATTGTTTTATATAAAAATCATTAACACTCTCAATTAAAGAAAAATCAAATTTTGTATTTTTGCCCGTGTTGTCGTATTCTAATGCTACGCCGTAATTATTGGCTAATTTCTCAAGCGCTTCTACATAGTTTAGCTTTTCATACTCCATTACAAAACTAATGCTATCACCACTAACAGAGCAACCAAAACAATGATATATACCCTTAGCAGAAGATACTACAAAAGATGGTGTTTTTTCATCATGAAAAGGACAACAAGCCTTATAATTGACGCCTGCTTTTTTTAAAGATATATACGAAGATACAACATCTACAATATCAATGCTTGCTTTTAGATTCTCAATAGATGCTTTGGTTATCATTGCAAAAGCCTACATCTATTAAGAAACCACAATAACAATTATTGAAGTTTTATATCATCCTCTGTGTATGCTTCTGGGGCTTTATAAAGTCCGCTTATATTTGGCAAAGAAGCATCTGATGCATGGTCTAACAAGTATCTTTTTAGCCAAGCTTTTTCTATTGGTTTTAGTTGGTATATTCCGTATTCTTTCATCTTTTCTTCACTATTAAAAACATCAAACCAACCTCTCGTAGATAGCGATGAGGCATCTATACCCAAAGCCTCAGCATAAGGTTGCCCTTTGTATGCATATAAAAAACTACCAAACCCAATAAATAAAACAAAAGCCCCTAAAAGAAAATTATTTTTAAAACCCCTATTCATATTATCTCCTTTATTGTGTTTAAAATATTATCAAAATTTACAACAATTCACCATATGTGGCAATTATAGTTGGCATATTTGCTCATTTAATTTGGCAATATTTTCTTTTAGTGTTTGTGCCAAAGTGGTATTTTTCTCTATTACCTCTTTTGGCGCATTTTTTACAAAATTATCATTGCTAAGCAGATTATCAATCTTTTCAAGTTCTTTTTGTAGTTTTTCTTTTTTTAGCTCCAATTTATTTTTTGCATCTTTTGTGTCATCTTCGCCTTGTGGTAGATATGTTTGCAAATTATCACTCACATCACTAAGTATTTTTTTATTTTCATTTAAGCTCTTATCTTTGATGCTACTACTAAAAATGCCTACACTGCCTACTTTTGCTAATTTTTGTATAAACATTTTCGCATTATCAAACCATTTTTTATCGTTCAATTTATCATCGTTAAATTTAATATAAGCTAAATCGATTTTTGCATTAGCCATATTTGCATTTACTTTTAATCTACGAATAGAAGTAATTGCCTCATTTATCACATCAAACATTGCAGTTTGCTCTTTAAAATTATAGCTCTTATTTGCCTTAGGGTATGCGCTTATTGTTAGTGATGAGCTATAATCAGACCCGCTAAGTCTTGTATATAAATTATCACTGATAAAAGGCATAAAAGGCGAAGTTAGTTTTAGAATTTCTTTAAAAATACTTCCAAGCTCACCAATGCTTTGTGGGCTTACTTTGCTGTATTCAATAGCTTTATCGCAAAATTCTAACCAAACAATAGAATATATCTCTCCAGCTGCTTCGTTAAATTTATACTCATCTAAACAAGCTCTTACTTTGGCAATAGAGTCGTTTAATCTTGAGAGCATATATAATCCCAAATCACTCTTTATTTCAATTTGCTCTAAATCTTTAAAGCTATCTTGATGAATAAGTAAATAATTACAAGCATTATGAAGCTTGTTTGTGAAGTTTCTATACACTTCTAAATGCTTTTTGCCAAGCTTTATATCACGCCCTTGCACGCACAAATAACAAAGCGAAAACCTAACAACATCTGCGCTAAATTCGTCTATCATATCCAAAGGGTTAATCACATTGCCTTTGCTTTTGCTCATTTTTGCGCCAAACTCATCTTTGACTAATGCATGCAAATATATATCTTTGAAGGGTAATTTACCCATAAAATGCTCGCCCATCATCATCATTCTTGCAACCCAAAAAAACAAAATATCAAAACCAGTAATAAGCAATGAATTTGGGTAAAACTCATCTAAATCGCTATCTTTGTATGTGTGTTTTAATTTGCCACCATTACTCCAACCAAGAGTAGAAAAAGGCCACAAAGCAGAGCTAAACCAAGTATCTAAAACATCTTCATCTTGAAATATATTGCTACTACCACATTTTGCACATTTACTCGCATCTTCTTCGCTTGCAAACTCATGTGAGCAGTCTTTACAATAAAACACAGGTATTCCATGCCCCCACCAAAGCTGTCTGCTTATACACCAATCATTTAGATTATCCATCCACGCATTATAAGAGTTGATCCAGCTTTTAGGAAAAAACATATTATTAGCTTTTGTTTGCTCAATTGAATTTTTAGCTACTTTACTTGCTTTTACAAACCACTGATTTGTAAGATATGGCTCTACTATCACGCCTGTTCGCTCGTTTATTGGCACATTCATACTATGAGGTTGCACATCTTGCAATAATCCTTCTTGTTTTAAATCCCGTATGATAGCCTCTCTTGCATCAAATCTATCTAAGCCTTTATATTTATTGGCATTTTCATTCATTTTGGCATCATCATCAAACAAATTGATCATATCCAAGTTATGTCTTTGCCCTACTTCATAGTCATTATAATCATGCGCTGGTGTTATTTTTACACAGCCTGTTCCAAACTCACCATCTACATATTCATCGGCTATTACTTTTATAACCCTATTAGTAAGTGGCACCACAACATCTTTGCCTATCAAATGTTTATGCCTATCATCATTGGGGTTGATAGCTAATGCGCTATCTGCCAAAATAGTCTCTGGCCTTGTAGTGGCTACCAAAATATGCTCGTTTGTATCTTTTATAGGATATTTTACATAATACATAGAGCCGTTTTGAGCTTTATTTACAACTTCTAAATCACTAATAGCAGTCTTTAAGCTCGGATCCCAATTTACAAGTTTTAGCCCCTTATAAATAAGCCCTTCGTTATACAAAGACACAAAAGCCTTTTTTACACTACAAGCTAATCCCTCATCCAAAGAAAACCTCATTCTATCCCACGATGGCGATATCCCCAAAGCTCGCATTTGTTTAAAAATCTCACCACCAGAGTATTCTTTCCACTCCCATGCATATTTTAAAAACTCTTCTTTGTTTAAATCGTTTTTTGTTATGTTTTTTTCTTTTTTTAGCTTATCTAACACTACTTTTTGTGTTGCAATTCCAGCATGGTCAGCACCTACTTGCCATAGCACCTTAAAGCCATCCATTCTTTTGTATCTAACTATAATATCTTGCAAGGTGTATGTAAGCGCATGTCCAATATGTAGCACCCCTGTTACATTTGGTGGTGGCATCATAATGGCAAAGTTTTTGTTTTTGGCTGTATTTTGTTTTTGCAAATGCTCGTTAGAGTTTATATCAAAATAATTTTTCTCACTCCATTGTGTATAAAGATTTGCCTCTACTTCTTTTGGATTGTATTTAGAGCTTGGTTTTGTTTGATTAGAAGTGGTGGAGTTATTGCTCACTTTATTGCCTTTTGTTAAATATAAGAATATTGCCATTTTAGCAAAAAATTAAAATATAAATGCTTTTTAAGACATCATCTCGCCAATTATAGCTTATAAATATCATGGTGTGTTTTAGATAATATAACAATATGAAGCATAATGATTTGGATTTGGATAATTGGAAAGAGTTAGATATTAACACAGATAGCTTATGGATTATTCCAAATAGGGATAAAAGTGGTAAGCATAAAAATATCTATCACGGCAATTTTAT
>CAZXTK010000015.1:11956-23875 GCA_964643665.1 uncultured Campylobacterales bacterium | reverse complement strand
CCATCATTTTTAAGAACACTTACCATATGCTGAACAAATGCTAAATCTCCATAACCTCGTGGTGGTATGCCATACTTAAATCTTCCATACTCATCAGAGACGACACTATTGTATTTTGGTGCTATCTCTTTGCCTTTTTCATCTTGTTTTATATCTATCTCAGCACTCGCCCACCATTTTTTAAGTGAAAAAGGTGGATTTGCTATAACTCTATCATAAGTCATAAGTTCGCCATTTTCTAAATGCTTTGGATTTGAAAGAGTATCTCCTTTGCGAATATCACTATCTTTGAAGTTATGAACAATCATATTTATTTTGCAAATTGCCCAAGTTCCAAGGTTCTTTTCTTGTCCATAAAGTTTAACATCTACAAACTTACCAACAACTCCACCATTTTCTTTAATATAATTAGCACTCTGTATAAGCATGCCACCACTTCCACAAGTAGGGTCATAAACACTATTACCCGCTTCTGGCTTTATAAGGCTTACTACAAGTTTTACTACCTCTTTTGGGGTATAGAACTCTCCACCTTTTTTACCACCATCATCAGCAAATTCACGGATTAGATACTCGTAAGCTGAGCCTAGAATATCGGGATTTTCTAAATGCTCATTTGCAAGAGAGTATTTGTTAAAGTGTTGAAGTAGTCTGGCTATTAGTTCATCAGGAAGTTTTTCAGTATCTCCAAAATGAACAGCAGTCATAACACCTTCAAGTTGTGGGTTATGTTCTTCTATAAGTGAAAAAGCCTTATCAAGAGCTTGACCAATGTTTTCAGTCTTTTTAGTAAGCTCACTCCAATAGGCTTCATTTGGGATAAAAAATTGGTGGTAGTCTTCATCTTCAAGTGCCTCTTCTAAACTTACACCATCTTCACTAACAGCAATATTTGCTTCTTCCATAAACTGATCATTAGCTCGCTTTAAGAAGAGTAAGCCAAAGATATAGTTCTTAAAATCAGAGCTATCAATATGCCCTCTCATTAAATCAGCACTATCCCATAGCCATTTCTCAAGAGATTCTAGTGTAAGTTTGCTCATATGTAAGTCCTATAAATTATGTTTTATTATATAGTATTCTCCTTTTAAAGTCAGGCATTGTTTATTTGAAATGTTGCCAACCTTTTGTTTGTCTTTTTTATCTTATAGTGTCTAAAAAATAATAGATAGAGTATCAGGCACGATGTCAGGCTTTATCACAAAAAAGATATAATATATACTTATTGCAACTTTTGCGCCTTATCTTGATTTAACGGAGTTTGTGTGGATAAAAAAACACCAAAAACTTATGCTTTTGTTTTGATATTTGTATGCTTATTGCAACTACTCACCCCAACCATATTGTCAGCCACAATAGAGTATAAACAATGGAAACCAAATGAGAGTTTGTTAGGCTTCATAGGCAGACACTCTCTGCCACGATATATATTTTTTAATCTAAGCACACAAGATAAAGAGCTATGCGACGAAATAGTAGCAAATGCCCCGTATCAGATTTTGTATGATTTAGATGGCAAAATATCACAAGTGCTAATACCAATCAACGAAGAGCTACAAATACATATATACAAAGAAAGCACCACAAGATACACATTAGAGATTATCCCTATTGTGTTTGATAAAATCATAAAAGAGACTATCTCTATAAAGCTAAAATGGAATGCCTACTACGACATAGTAGATAAAACAAACAATAATGAATTAGCAGATGAGTTTATGAGAGTTTTTGATGGTGTGAATTTTAAAAAGCTAACAAGGGGCGATATTGTTAATATTTATTTTGAACAAAAAGTAAGACTAGGCGAATATTACGGCACACCTAAGATAATAGCAGCCTCTATAAAGGGTAAGTATTTTTCACGATATGTGTTTAAAAACCCAAAAGATAGCAAATACTATAATGAAAAAGCCAAAAGCATATCGTCTTTGTTTTTTACTCAGCCTTTAAGGGGTAAGATTAGGATAACTTCTAAATTTACAAAAAAAAGATGGCACCCAATTTTGCACAAATACAGGGCTCATCTTGGGGTTGATTATGGCGCGCGAAGAGGCACAAGAATACGCGCTATTGCTGATGGAGTGATAACATTCAAAGGTCGTATGGGTGGATATGGTAAAGTGGTTGCCATAAGGCATTCTAACAATTACAAAAGTTTGTATGCACATATGAGCCGTTTTGGAAGCCCTAAAAAAGGGCAGTTTGTAAGGCAGGGGCAGATTATAGGATATGTGGGCAATAGTGGTATGAGCACGGGGCCACACTTGCATTTGGGTATTTATAAATACAAAAGAGCAATAGACCCACTAAAACTTTTGCGATCTACCCATAGGCAATTGCAAGGCAAAAACAAAAGAGAATTTTTGGCATATATGAAACCACTTAAACAAAAATTAGATGAAAATATACATAATAGCTTTATAAGGCCTACAAAATTGCTAAAATTTAAAAAGTTTTATCAAGGAGATGATATTAAATTTTGGATAGAAGATTAAAACAAGGGAGTGCAGATGGAGCATGTAATGAGTAAAAAAGAACAAGATAAATTATTGCAAGAGTTGGTAGCTTTACACCCTGCAGATAGCGCACAAAAACTAAAAGATATAGCCAAACAAAGCCAAAAAGATTATGAAAAGCTTATAAAAAAGCTACCTGCTAATGTGGTGGGTGAGATACTTCTGCATTTGCCAGATTCGCTAAAAGATGAGAGTTATGGGTTTTTATCTATCAATAAACTAAAAGATGTAATCTCTGATTTAGATAGTGATGATGCAACTGATATAGTCCAAGATATTGAGGATTTTTCGCAAACAAAGGCGTCTAAAGTATTTGCTTCTTTGCCAAGTGATGAGAAAAAAGAGATACAAAAACTAAAACAATACTACGAAAACCAAGCCGGTGCTTTTATGCAGTTGGAGCTTTTTAAAATAAGAAGTGACAAAACAATAAAAGCAGCAATAGAGAAGTTTAAAAGGTTTAAAAAACAAGAAGATGTCAAAAATATTTATCAAGTAAATTTATTAGATAAAAAAAACAAGTTTTTATGTGCTTTGCCAATAGATAGCTTAATATTAAATGATTTAGATAAAAAATTTGATGATATTATTGCTGATGATTTAGAGGCTATAAAAGCCGTGCAACAAGATGAGCATAAAGCCCCTTTTGATACGGATATTATTACTCATAGTGTTTTAGATACAGATGATATAAAAAATGTTATTCATATGTTTGAAAAATACGACCTAAGCTCTGTGAGTGTTGTTGATAAAAATAACAATATCGTAGGTAGAATTACCAATGATGATATTATGGATGTTGTAGAAGAAGTAGCAACGGATAATGTTTATCAGTTAGCTGGTATTGACAAAGAATCAGAATATGATGATGGTATTTTAAAAACTACACAATCAAGAGGCGTGTGGCTTGGTATCAACTTACTTACTGCTATTTTTGCTTCTTTTGTGATTTCGTTTTTTGATTCTACATTGCAAAGTTATGTGGCATTAGCTATTTTGATGCCAATTGTTGCAAGTATGGGTGGAAACGCAGGGACACAAAGCCTTAGTGTGATGGTTCGTGAGCTTGCAGTTATGGGCATAGAAGACAAAGACCACAAGTCTGCGCTTTATAAAGAAATAATAGTATCGCTTATAAACGGGGCTATATTTGCCGTTGTTATTAGCGCTATTGTTTATTTTTGGTTTGATGATGTTGCTCTTAGTGTTGTTATTGCTTGTTCTATGATTATTACATTGCTTATGGCAGGTTTTTTTGGTGCTCTTATACCTATTGCGCTTACAAGGCTAAATGCAGACCCAGCAGTTGGTAGCCCTGTTGTGCTAACTACTATTACAGATGTTTTTGGTTTTTTGAGCTTTTTGGGATTGGCAAGTATATTTTTGATTCACTAAATAAACATCAATAGCACATATAATGGGAATAATAGATTTAATAAAAGTATCCAAAAAATACGGGGCCAAAGATATACTAAAAGAAGTCTCATTATCAATTGATGAGAATGACAAAATAGCTATTATTGGCAAAAATGGTTGCGGTAAATCGACCCTTATGAAAATAATAAACTCTCTTGTAGAAGTAGATGATGGCAATGTTGTTAAACAAGGCGATATATCTATGCACTATATCAATCAAGCACCTGTTTTTAAAGATGAGAGCGTAAAAGAATATATGCATAATGCTATGAGTGAGCTAAAAGAGCTGTTAGATGAATATAATAAAACAATAGAGCTTTATAGTAACGATGTAGAAAACGAGATGTTACAAAACAAAAGCGCACAACTTGCTAATAAGTTAGATTTTTATGATGCTTGGAATTTGGATAACAAAGTTGAGAGTTTGATGAAGCATTTTGAGCTTGATGTTTTGGCTGAGCGAAAAATATGCACCCTTAGTGGTGGTGAGCAAAAAAGACTAGTGCTAGCTAGTGCTATGCTTAAAAAAACAGATGTTTTGTTTGCAGATGAGCCAACTAACCATTTAGATGTTTATATGGTTAGGTTTTTGGAAGATTATCTAAAAAACAATTGCAAAAGCATTGTGCTTGTATCTCACGATAGACATTTTATAGATTCAGTTGCAACAAAAATATTTGAAGTTGAAAACGGTGAGATAAGAGTATATGATGGCAATTATGCTACTTATTTGCAAAAAAAAGCACAGCTAATAGAGCATAAAGAAAAAGAGAATAAAAATTTATTGAAGCTTTTAAAAAACGAAGAAGCATGGTTAGCAAAAGGTGTAAGAGCAAGAAGAAAAAGAGATGAAGGCAGAAAAGATAGGCTAATGAGCCTAAGGGATAGCGCAAAAGCTAACACAAGCCAAATAAGAGCTATGAGCGAGTCTTTGAAAAAAGAGCAAATAAAAGCACCTATTGTTACAAAACAAAGCAAGAAAAAAGTGCTTTTTGATATTAAAAATTTGGTGCTAAAACAAGGCGATAAACTTTTGATAGAGGGTTTTGAAGGCAGAATACTACAAAGAGATAAAATAGCAATTGTCGGAAAAAATGGAAATGGCAAATCTAGCTTTTTAAAAGCATTGCTAAATCAGATACCCTTTGAGGGTAGGATTAAAGTTGGAGATTTTAAAATAGGGTATTTTGACCAAGGTAGAAATATGCTTGATGATGAAAAAAACCTATTAGAGACATTTTGCCCAAATGGTGGCGATAGCATAATGGTAAATGGCAAAAATATACATGTTTTTGGGTACTTAAAAAGGTTCTTGTTTCCAAAAGAGTATTTAAATGCGCAAATAAAAACTCTAAGCGGTGGCGAGAAAAACAGGGTGGCACTTGCATTGTTGTTTAGCCAAGATAGTGATTGTTTGATTTTAGATGAGCCCACAAATGATTTGGATATTGCTACTATAAATATTTTAGAAGAGTATTTAATAAGCTATAAAGGATGTGTGCTATTAGTTAGTCACGATAGATATTTTGTAGATAAGATTGCTAAAAAGCTTTTTGTAATAGAAGATAAACAAATTCAAACAAGCTATTTGAAATATAGCGAGTATTTGGATTTGGAGATGAGCATACAAGAGCTAAATGAGATAGATAACCAAGAGAGATCTAAAAGTGTAAATATACAACCATTGCTAAAAAACATACAAGAGCAAAACGAAGAAAATACAAAAAATAAAGATAAAAAAAAGCTAACATATGCACAAAAAATAGAGCTACAAAATTTAGAAGAAGAGATTAGCGAGCTTCAAGCGCAAATTGATAGTATAAAAGTCTCACTCTCTAACCCCGATGAGTATAATAAAATAGGTGTTAATAAATTATCTACAATGTTAGATGAGGTTAGTAGGCTATATGATGATAAAGTAGATAGATTTTTGTATTTAGAAGACATAGCAGAGCGATAGTATGAATAATTTTACACACAACTCAAATGATGCAAACTCTAAAAGCACTTTTGTAATAAATAAATACAATAAACAATATATCCAACACGCAAAAGATAATGGCACTACAAGATTTATAAATAGTAGCGAGTTATCTAATTATTATGATTTTAGTGATATGAGCATAATAGCAATAACAGGCACAAATGGCAAAACCACAACTGCTAGCACGATAGGTGCTATTGTTGGCAAGTTAGGTCGTGATTATGCGCTTCTTGGCACAAATGGTTTTTTTGTAAGTATAAACGGTATTTTAGAGCAAATAAATCCACCAGCACTAACAACCCCTATGCAAGTGGATATTTATAAAAACATACAATACGCCAAAGAGCAAGGTTGCTATATATTTATAATGGAAGTTAGCTCTCATGCCATAGAACAAAATAGGTATGAGGGGTTGATATTTGATATAAAAATATGCACTAATATAACAAGTGATCATTTAGATTATCACAAAAGCTTGCAAAATTATATAGATATTAAAAATAGCTTTTTAGATGATAATTCAAGCCTAAAACAAGGTGGATATTTGCTTGTAAATAGCGATGATAAAAACATAAAAGCAAATGAGCATAATGGGGGTGGTGGCAAGGTTGTTTGTTTTGCAACCAATACTAACGAAGGCTATGCGATATCTAACAGCTCTACAAATCAAGTGTTAAGCGGGAAGATTAGCTTTAATAGCCAAACATATAATTATAAAAGCAATTTTGTAGGTAAGTTTAATTTATACAATATCCTTGCTAGTGTGGCTTGTGTAAATTTGTTGTTTGAGCAAGACTTAGGGCGAATATGCGATGTTTTGGAATATATAAATGGCGTTAGTGGTAGAATGGAGATTGTGCATAAAGAGCCTTTGATCATTGTAGATTTTGCACATACTCACGATGGGTTTTTGCAAGTGTTTGAGAGCTTTGATAATATAAAATCTAATTCAAAAATAATATCAGTCTTTGGCGCAGGGGGCAATAGAGATAAAACAAAAAGAGCAAAAATGGGAGAAGTTAGCGATAAGTATTGCGATATAATTGTTTTAACTAACGATAACCCACGAGATGAAGACGAGATGGATATTATAAATGATATAAAAAAAGGCATAATCAAAAAGCGAGAAGATAGTTTGTTTGTTCAACCAAATAGAGCTAAGGCAATATCTCTTGGGTTATCTCTTGCTAATAAAGATGATATTGTGTTGGTTCTTGGTAAAGGTTGTGAGAAGTATCAGATTATCAAAGGTAAGAGAATGCCCTTTGAAGATAAAAAAACAATAATTCAAAGCCTAAACAATATTCAAGGTAGCAAATGAGTAGTTCAAAACAAAAATTATTAACACAATTTGAGAATTATCTACAAAACAACATACCAAATGTAAGCTGTTTTGATAACAGGTTTAATGATATTTTACAATACTCTCTAAAAGCAAAGGCAAAGAGGTTTCGCCCAATGCTACTTCTTAGCGTGGTAAAGGCATATTGCAATAAAAAACGAGTGCAAAAAAGTTTTGATATTGCTTTGGCGGTTGAGTGTTTGCATACTTATTCGCTAATACATGATGATCTGCCGTGTATGGATGATGCAAAATTGCGAAGAGGCGTGCAAACATTACATATAAAATACGATGAAACAAGTGCTGTATTAGCAGGCGATGGGCTAAATACACAGGCCTTTTATTTGATAGCAAAGAGTAAATTTAGTAATAAAATTAAAAATTCTCTTGTTTATGAGCTAAGCTGTGGTGGTGGAATAAATGGAATGGTAATAGGGCAATACATTGATTGTGCTTATGAGAACACTACATTACCATTAAAAGATTTGGAGTTTTTGCATATCAATAAAACTGCTAAGCTGATAGCTACTTGTCTTAAAATGGGTGCAATTATTGCAAAAAGAGGCAAAAGGGAGCAAAAAGCCTTGTATGATTTTGGTATTAAAATAGGGCTTCTTTTTCAAATGCAAGATGATATTATAGATGAGACTTTCACACAAGCACAAGCTGGCAAAACAACAAACGCAGATGGAGCTAAAAATTCATTTGTAAATTTATTAGGGATAGAGCGTGCTTTAGAGCAAACACACAAGATAGCTGATAAATGCAAAAAAGAGCTAAAAAAGTTTAGAGCTTTTGATAAGAATTTAGAAAAAGAGCTAACTATCTTGCTTGATGGTTATTTATATAGACATATATCAAAGCCATAATGGCAAGTGTTGTAATGCTAATTGTAATGCTTTTTGGTTAGCATAAAGCCAATACCAAACCCTAAAAATGCACCTATCAAATGCGCCCACCAAGCAATATTGAGCCCAAGTAACATTGGTGCAAAGGTTATAAGAAATATCCACAACATTGCTTGTTTTATATTCTCTTGTGCGATATAGGCATAAAGAGCAACAAGCATACATATAGCACCACTTGCACCTATCATATTTGAGTGAGGGTAAAACTCTAATATAACAACAAAACTAGCTATGTTTATTAAAACTCCTCCACCAATGTAGAGAATAATATATTGCATTTTGGTAACTATTTGCTCTATTTTGTTTCCAAATTGATACAGAACTATCATATTAAATAGCAAATGAAACACGCCACCATGCATAAACATAGCACTTAGTGGCTGGTAATAAAGCCCTTTTGTGAAATAAAAATTAAGAGATAAAAAATAATTCAAAATAGGGTAAAAAAAGCAAAGAGCAAAAAGAGTAATGTTTATAATTATAAAAACATTTGTAATGCTAAGTTGATTTTGATGCATTAGGGGTTATAGTTTGATGTTTATTCCATTATTGAGTTCGCTTGAACCATAAGAGAGTGTGTTAAATTTTTCTTCAACAAAGCTCTTTATGTCTTCAAAATTGACACTATCTCTGAAACCTCTAAAAAACCCACCACTTGCATTGATATGTCCGCCACCACCTGCAATATCTTGCGCCAATTTAGATACATCTATTTTGTTATCCGATCTTAGCGAAAAGCTACCTCTTCTTGATAAATTCATAAAAAAATCATAATCAGGATTTTGTTTCAAAAACAAATTCGCCAAAATTGAAATAGGTCCAAGACAATAAGTAAGCAATCCTTTTTTGTCTTTGTAGGTAATCTCTAAGGCATTTTTGTTTTGCTCTAATAATCTAACGATATAAGCTGATGTTATGTTATCTATCGTTTGTGGTGTGTCAAATATGCTTAAATATTGTTTTTTTATACTAAGTAGCTCATCATCTAATTTTATATGCCCCTTTTGTTGGTTTAGATATTTTGTAGATTCATTTAATAAATGCATTTTGTATTCTCTTGCTTTGTTTGCGAACATAAATGTATCTATCTCTCTTGCTTGCTCTACCACTCTGCTTAGCACTTTGCCAAACTCAAAATGCTCGCTATCATCTATCCAAATATCATATGCATTTACACTCTCAATAAGCAAATCAAAACCCTCATCAAAAGTAGTGCTTTGATAATGCTCTTTAAAATAATCATATGTTATTTTGCTTGCACTTCTATCATTATCTAAAAAATACCACTCATATCGCTCGCTACTTTCTTGCCCTGTTGCGTGGTGGTCTAATAATTGCAATCTTACTTTGTATGGTTCTTGTTTGTTTAGCTCGTTTATTTTTTTATCAAGAAAAAAACTATCAGAATTAGTTAAGTTTATATCAGTAATTAGCAAAAAAACCCCACCCTCTTTCAGATATGTTTTAATCTCCTTTAAAACAAGTTCTAAATAGCTTTTTATTTGCGAATACTCGCTATTGTAATAAATTGCATCATTAAATATTTGTTTACTTATGTATTGACAAGTATAGCCATCTAAATCGCTATGAGATATATGTATGAGTTTTTCTTTTTTCATTAAAATCCTTGTGGTGTGAAATTGAGAGTTATTTGTCTATTTGCTTTTTAAGTGTGCTAATAGCTATTTCGTAGTTTGTATCTAAAATATCAAAAAGACTAATAGAGTTTAAAAATGCTTCAATATGCTTTTGTAATAAATTTAAGCTTTTCCAAATAGTGCAAGTGCTTCCAATGCCTCTTACGCAATCATCAATAGACGAGCTACAAGAAAACACACACACATCTGCATCTTCTACGCAATTTACAATATCTAACATCGTAATCTCTTTTACATCGCGCGCCAATAAAAACCCGCCCTTGACACCTTTTTTTGATATTAAGATCTTACCTAATACCAAAGATTGTAATATTTTAGATAAAAATGGTTTTTGGATTTGAAGCTCTTGCGAGATATCGTGTGAGTTTTTTAGCTCTTTGTTTTTGGCAATAGTGCTAATTGCCATCAGTGCATATTCGCTCTTTTTTGTAAATAACATTTTGAGCTAAAATGGAGTAATTTATTTAACTCTTATGTTTAATTCTTTAACAACTTCATAAAATCTTTCAAGGTTAGCTTTTTTGAAATATTTTAATAGCCTTTTTCTTTTACCAACTAATTTCAATAATCCCAATCTTGAGCTATGATCTTTTTTGTTTATTTTTAAATGCTCGGTTAAATCCGAAATTCTTTTTGTTAAAATTGCTATTTGAACTTCTGGTGAGCCTGTGTCTTTTTCGTCTCTTCTAAAAGTTTTAATAACCTCTTGTTTTATTTCCTTGTCTAAAGCCATAATGACCTCCTTACTGGTTTTTTAAGATTATATAAATAAATACAAAATGTGTTTAAGCACGAAGTATATCATATTACTCTTAAAAGATGCCTATGTAAAATACCTAATAGAGCCAAAACCATGTAAGTTTTGTTTGTGTTTCGTGCTTATTGGTTGTAGTCTCTTGATATGAGCGGGGCTTATAATGCCACCTAATGCCAGAATTTTTATTTGTTTGGATTTTTTTGCTATTAGTCTTAAATGCCTACTTCCAAAGCCACTTCGTCCTTTGCTTTCAAACACAGGAGAATAGGTAATATAATCCCCTTTGCAAATTATAGCTTGTCTTATTTGTTGTTTGTTGTGGCATGAGATTATGCATTTTAGTTTTGCTCTTTTTGCTTGTTTTATTTTAGATACTTCAAAGCTTTTTAGATGAACACCATCAAGTCTAAATTTTTTAGCTATTTGTATGTTTTTGCAAAAAGCTTTTTTGATTTGATTTTTTCTTTTGTATTTTTTGGTTATTTGAGCATAATAAGATGTTAGCCCTTCTAAATCAGAGCTATCGCTATTGTCATTTTCGTTTATTCTTAAGCAAATAAAGTCTATCTTATTTGTCGCTGTATTGCTTTTGTTTATGTGTGTGTTTTGTTGTAGTAATTTTCGCAAAGAGTTCTTAGTGGCAGGACAAGCACTTATGCAATATCGTAATAATTTCATAATATGATTTTACCATAAGTGGTAGAGAGCACAATTGCTTAGAGATATCTTTGAGTATTAGATTAAAATTTGCTAATCTAAAAGCCATAATTTGTTTTATGTTAATATGTTGAAAATTTAAAGGAGAAAATATGAAAAAAATATTTTTAGCAAGTAGTATAATGTTAGTTTTGTTGATGAGTGGTTGTGGTAATCCAGTAACTTATACTTCACAATATGATGTAGGTAAAAAAAGGGTTATTGTTGCATTTAATGAGCCTAGTAGCGATGATAGATGTAAGAAAATTAAAAAAGCAACACCATTTAACCCTAATGTTAAAGTGTATTTAGGATTTATTAAAATAGGACCTAGCATATCTGAAACACAAGCATTGGCAGATGCTCATTTTGCACAAGAAGCTGCAAAAGCAAAAGCTAACTATGTAGATAGAGAATATTATAGTGTAGCTGATTGGTATTGGGTATATGGTGAATCTGAGTTTATCGAGGCGACTTATTATAAATGTAGAACCTTGCCAAGTGCTAAATTGTTTAGAAGACATAAATTATCACCAGTGAAGTAATATATAAGTTTTATTTAAATAATTTATGTTAGTATATTGTTCAAATTTAAAGGAGAAAATATGAAAAAAATATTTTTAGCAAGTAGTATAATGTTAG
>CAZXTK010000015.1:0-11856 GCA_964643665.1 uncultured Campylobacterales bacterium | reverse complement strand
TATTTTTAGCAAGTAGTATAATGTTAGTTTTGTTGATGAGTGGTTGTGGTAATCCTTTATCATACACTACACAATATAGCGTAGGTAAGAAGAAAGTAATTGTTGCTTATGAAGAACCAGATGCTAAGTATCAATGTAAAAAAGTAAAAGAAGGCACAGAGTATGACCCTGATGTTGTAAATTTATTTTCTACAATAAGATTAGGACCTAGCGTTCTTGAAGCACAAGAGTTAGGAAATGCGCACTTCTCACAAGAAGCTGCAAAAGCAGGTGCTAACTATGTAGATAGAGAATACTACAGAGAAAGCAACTGGATTGGTGTTTATGGGGCATCTTCTGCAAGTGGTGCAACTTACTATAAATGTAAGACTCTCCCAAAGCCAAAGTTTGTAAAAAAACTTCAATTAGCAGAAGTAAACTAAACTTAAACTAAACTAATCTAATCTTTTATTGCTATTAGATTAGCCTCCCTCTTTGCCTTTGGGCAAAGGCTTATTTAGATATCCCTATGTAACCATTTTTTATTTTATTTATATAGATTTTTAATCTTATTTGATATTAAGTATATTGTTTATTGCCTTATTTGGCATATGATATGGTAGCCTTAATTGATGCAATAAATTTTATATTGGTTATATATTGGTTAGTAGTGATATTATATTTATTTAGTGTTTATTTGCTTTTAGAATGTCTTCAAACTCTCGTAACCGTTTAATTACAGATAAAAACTTTGTAATATCTGTCCAATGCTCTATAAAATACGAAAAGCTATCATTTACATTACCAAAGGCCTTGCCAATTTGAACTATTGTGCCAAGAGTGGCTAAACCTACAAATAAAGAAGGAGCTATTATAATATATGGCAAAATAATCATAGCTTGAGCGTATAAATTGCCCCATAGGTTAAAATACGAATAATGATTAAATAATCTAAAATAATTTAATCTAAGCCCCAAAAATAGCTCTAATAGGCTCTCTTCATTTTTGTGTTTTATGTCATCTTCTGCATATACGAGCTTTTTTCTATATCTAGCTTCAACTTTTTGGTTATCGTATTCAATGCCTGGTAGTTTGATGCCCACAAAATATGAGACAATCATACCGCCGATAGATGTGAGCAGAGCTATATAAAATAGCGAACCTTCAATATCTTTTAAAAACTCCACATTAACATATGAAGATAGCCCCCATAATATGGGAATAAAAGCAATAAGAGTTAGTATAGCTTTAAATAGCCCAAGACCTAGTGTTTCTAGCGATTTAGCAAACTCATATGTGTCTTGTTGTATTCTTTGACTAGCACCCTCTATATCGTCACTACTATTGCTCCAAAGAGGTAGATAATACCTTGTAATTGCCTCTCTCCATCTAAAAGCATAATGTTGTGCAAAATAAAGCACAAACATAGAGATAAAAATATATGCACTAGCAAGATATGAAAATTCCACCATAGACTGCCAAAAGCCATTTATGTCTTCGGCTTTTTGTAAGATATCATAAAACCTACCATACCATTCGTTTAGAAGCACGCTTAAATACACTTGCCCCCAAGTTATTGTAAATAATAAAGCTAATCCACCCCATGCCCAAAGCATATATTTTTTGGAATTAAAAAAACTTTTTATCATTTTAGCCCTTTTTTAATTATTGCAATTATACATTATTAAGATAATTAAATTTATTATAGCAAGCTCAAATGCGGGTATAAGATAATCAATTATTAAATTATTGTTATAGATAGTTGTTTATAGAAAAGCTTTTTAGTGCAATAAGCATAGCTAATTGCACAATAGATGACAGACAGCCCTTAGGGCTTATTTGTTTAGAGCTTCAACTCCTGGTAAAACATTACCTTCTAATAAGCTAAGCGATGCACCACCACCTGTGCTTATAAAAGTCATTTTATCTTCTAAATCTACTCTTTTTATTAAATCTGCAGTATCACCACCACCAATTACACTAATAGCGTCTAAGTTTGCAATATGCTCACACATACTGTTAGAGCCATTTGCAAATTTTTCCATCTCATAAACACCCATAGGACCATTCCATAAGATAGTTTTTGCATCGTCTAATGCTTTGTGGAACAATTTAGAACTAGCTTCGCCAATATCTAATCCCATCTCATCATCGCTTATGTTGTCAGCATCAACTGTTTTTGCATCTGCATCGGCTTTAAACTCTTTTGCCACAACAAAATCAACAGGAAGTAAAAACTCTACATTGTTTTCTTTTGCTTCTTGCATTATTTTTTTTGCATCTTCTAGTAAATCATCTTCTACCAAAGAGTTACCAACACTTAACCCTTGAGCTTTTAAAAATGTAAAAGCCATACCGCCACCAACAATCATTTTGTCAGAAGTTTTTAATAAGTGGTAAAAAGTTCCTAATTTAGATGATACCTTAGAGCCACCTACGATAGCTACAAATGGTCTTTTTGGTGATTCAATTGTGTTTTCAAAAAATTCAATCTCTTTATAAAGCAAAAATCCACCAGCTTTGTGGTCAGTGTCAAAATGAGACGCTACTGCATAAACAGATGCGTGTTTTCTGTGAGAAACACCAAAAGCATCATTAATAAATACATCAGCCAAATTAGCTAATTTTTCGCCCAATTCTTCGCTGTTTTTTGTCTCATCTTTTTCAAAACGAATGTTTTCTAAAAGCATAACTTCACCAGCTTTTAAGCCCTTAGCCGTAGCTTTTACTTCATTATCTATTATGTTTTTTGCCATAATAATTTCTTGCCCTAAAAGCTCTGTGAGTTTGTTGGCTACAATTTGTAATGAAAATTCTTTCTCAAACCCGCCTTTTGTAGGTCTTCCAAAGTGAGACATTAAAATCACACTACAACCTTGATCAAGAGCATATTTTATTGTTTTAAGAGATGAGCTTATTCGTCTATCATCGCTAATTTTCCCACCTTCTAAAGGAACATTAAAATCACATCTTATTAAAACTTTTTTGCCAGATATATCAATATCGTTTATACATTTTAAACTAGCCATTATTTACTACTTGTTGTGAGTGTATATTGCTAAATCAAGCAATCTGCTTGAATATCCCCATTCGTTGTCATACCAAGCCATAATTTTGATCATATTACCGATTGATTGGGTTAAATCAGCAGCTACAATAGTGCTTGCTGGGTTTGATCTAAAGTCCATTGAAACTTTGTAATCCTCATCAACTTCCATAATACCCTTCAAAGAACCCTTAGAAGCTTTTTTGAATACTTCGTTAAGGTCTTTAGCAGTTAATTCTTTTACTTTTAATACAGCATTTAAATCAACCATAGATACATTTACAGTAGGAACCCTAACGCTTTGTCCGTGTATTTTGCCATCTAAATGAGGCAAGATAAGTCTCATAGCTTTTGCAGCACCTGTAGTTGTAGGAACCATATTGCTTGCAGCCGCTCTTGCTCTTCTTCTATCAGATGGATGTTTAACATCTAATATATTTTGGTCGTTTGTGTATGAGTGAATTGTAGTCATAAGAGCATGCTCTATACCAAATTCATCGTCTAATACTTTACATATTGGTCCTAAACAGTTTGTAGTACAAGATGCGTTAGAAATAATTGGCTCGCCCTTGTAAAGGTGGTTATTAACACCCATAACATATGTAGGAGTGTCATCTTTTGCAGGAGCAGAGAAAATAACTTTTTCAATTCCTCTATCTAAATAAGGTTGAGCAGATTTTTGTGTTAAAAATGCACCTGTACATTCTATTACTATATCTACACCCAAAGATGCAAAATCAAGCTCGTTTAAATCTCTTGTGTTAAAAAGTTTGATTTTATAATCATCAATATGTAAAACTTCGTCTTCTACTCTAACATCATGATGAATCTCACCATGAACACTATCATGTCTTGTTAAGTATGCTAATACATCTCTTGGAGTTGTATCGTTTATTGCAACTAATTCTACATCATCTCTTTGTAAACAAATTCTTGTTATTACCTTACCAATTCTACCATATCCGTTGATTGCTATTTTTACAGCCATAAATAATCCTTTAATTTTTAATTCTAATGTTACCCTAATTTTGCTATTATGTCCATAAAAGTTAAGATAATTTAGAGTATTTTTGTGATAATAAATGAATATAGCCATATTTGCAGGTAGTTTTAAGCCATTTCATAGGGGACATCAAGCTATTATTGATGAAGTTTTAAAAACATTAAGAATCAATAAGCTTATTATAGTGCCTAATTATTGCTCTCCATTCAAAAAGATTACAAACACCAAATATAAAACAGGCCCAAAAGAGCTAAAACGAATATATAAAAGCAATAATAAAATAGACATAAGCAATTACGAGATAACAAAAAAGAAAAAAACTTATTCAATAGATACGATTGCGTATATTAAAAATAAATATAACAATATAAACAACTTGTATTTTGTAATTGGGGCAGACAGCCTAAAAAGCATAAAAAAATGGCAAAGCTGGGATGTTAGAGCTAATCAATCAAAAAAAGGCTCTATTAAGCATAGTGTAAAACTCGTAGTTGCCACAAGAGATGGTATAGAAATAAAAAATAGAAATATTAAGATAGAATACATAATAAAAATAAAGCAAAGCATAAGCTCAACTAAAATAAGACAAAACCACATATAAGGCGCAATATGAAAGATAGCGAAACAAACATAGAAGAAATACAATCTTTTTTGCAAGAGCAAAAGCTAGAAGACATTGAAGTAATTGATTTAAGAGATAAAACCTATATAACTAATTACACAATAATAGCCACAGCATTAAATATAAAGCACTCAATTGCGTGTAGTGATAAGTTTAAAAAAACATTCAAAGATAAAATTATTAGATTAGAATTTGGCGAGAATTGGAATATTATTGATTTGGGTGATGTTATTGTTCATATTATGACAATAAGTTCAAGAGAAAAATATAATTTAGAAGAATTTTTAGCCTCATTATAATATAAATTAAAATTAAATACAGCTAAGTTGTGGCTTAAAGCAAGCCACTTATTATAAGAATTATAAAAAGGTTATCAACCACCTCTCATAGTTTTAACATAATTGCCAGTAGCTTGTTTAGAACCACCAGTGCTACCAGTGGCAATAAAATAACCTATTACAATTACAAATAGTATTAATATATATTTAACCATTTATATCTCCTCTTTTGGTGTTATAGACAACAAGCTCAGCCCATTTTTAATAGTATTACTAAAAAGCACAAAGGCTTTTAGGTATTCATTCTCATGGAAAGAACCTATTACTTCAACTTTATGATAAATATTATTAAACAAAGCTGAAAGAGAATATAAATACTCACATATTAAATGAGGCTCTTTTTTAATAAATGCTTCTTGTGCAACAGAGTCTAAAAACAAAGACTTACTAGCTAACAATAGGGCATCTTCTTCTTTTATTGTAGTGTTTAATACCTCTTTGTCATCTTTGTTTTTATTTGCTTTTTTAAATAATGCATTTACTCTAACATAGGCATAATTTATATAAAAATTAGCATTTGTGCTATCTTTTTGCTCTAACATATTTACATCAAATTCTAAATGAACCCCAACTTTTTTGCTCAAAAACTCAAACCTAGTTGAATCGTTGCCAAATGTTCGCACAACATCACTTAGCAAAATAACATTGCCATCTCTCTTGCTTAGTTTAAAAGGCTTGCCGTCTTTTACGATAGATACCATTTGCACCAAAAGCACTTTTAGCTTTTTACTATCATAGCCCATAAACTCTATTGAAGCTTGCAGTCTTTTTATATACCCGTGGTGGTCATGCCCCCAGATATTTATATACTCATCATAATCTCGTTCGTATTTGTTTTTGTGATAGAGTATGTCACTAAATAAATAAGTATAATCTTTATTTTTTTCATCATTTTTAATAATAACCCTATCGTTATCATCGCCAAACTCGCTAGATTTTAGATATATGGCATTATCTTTTGTGTATATTTTGCCATTGCTCTGTAACATTGCATATATATCATTGGCCCCCTTGCCATCTTTTCCGTATAAGCCTTTTTCGCTTACATAATTATCAAACTCTATATTGATAGATTGCAAATCTTGTTTTATTAGCTCTAATACAGCGTCTTTAGCAAATTCACTAAGTTGTGATAGATTATCTTGGCTTTCTTCTTGCCAAATTTGCTTGCCAAATTTTTGAGTGGCCTGCTTGCAAATTAGTTCAAGATACTCGCCTTTGTAGTATTTCTCTGGTAGTTTGCTCTCATCTAAGGGCTTGTTTAATATATGCTCTCTTCCAGCTATAAAAACACTAAGCCCCAATAGGGCTATTTGATTGCCTCTATCGTTCACATAGTATTCTTTGCAAACCTCATAGCCTAAATATTTTGCAATATTTGCTAATGCATCACCATACACAGCGCCCCTGATATGTCCCAAATGCAATGGTCCCGTTGGGTTTGCACTTACATATTCTATAAGTATTTTTTTTGTTTGTGAGGGTTTTGTTTTGTTTTGTTTATATGTTATGTTTAGAGCATTGTCAAAATGAATGTTCAAAAACTGAGCATCTAGTGTAAAATTAACATACCCTCCAACACAACTGACTTTGCTAACAAAGGTTGTATTTTGGTTTGGTATTTTAGGGTTTTTAAACAAAAAGTCGCATATCTCTTGTGCAATTATTTGTGGTGATTTTTTATACTCTTTTGCAAAAACAAAACAAGCAATAGCAAAATCACCTAATGCTTTGTCTTTTGGTATTTCTAATACTAAATTTTGTAGCGATTTAGAGTATTGGCTATTTTGTAAGCAAGTTAATAAATTGCTCTTTATAATTTGTTTAAAATCATTTACCACTTACAATGCTTATAATGTGCGATTAAGCTTTTGTTTTTGTGCTTTTTTTAGTAGCTTTTTCGCTCTCTTCGTTTTTTGTGCTTTGTATTTTTTCTACATTGTCATCTTTGCTATCATCATTCAAAGCTGTTTTAAAATTTTTGATACCTTGCCCTAAGCCTTTTGCTAGTTCAGGTATCTTTTTACCACCAAATAATAATAATATTGCCCCAACAATTAGTAATAGTTCAAATCCACTTGGCATACCCATAATAAATCCTTTTTAAAAATATAAAATTATTATAACCCTAACTTGCTTAAAAGACATAATCATATTCTAAATATAATATAGATATAATCTACTAAACTACCAAAATAAAAGGATAATAATGAAGATAATAGCTAGTAATTTCAAAACCAACCACACAAGAGCAACCACACAAGAGTTTATAAACTACATAAACGACTTTGTAAAAAACGAGAATATCAAAAACGATATTTTTATTTATCCGCCAAGTTCTTGTTTGAATGATTTTGTAACAACAAGCAATATCACAATTGGTGCACAAAATGCATACCACTGCCAAAAAGGTGCTTTTACAGGCGAGATAGGATTAGAGCAATTAGATGAATTTGGCATAAAAAGTATTTTGATAGGTCATAGTGAGCGAAGAGGTATTCTAAACGAAGATGATGCGATTATAAAAGAAAAGTTCAACTTTTTTAAAGAGCAGGGCTTTAATATTATGTATTGTATTGGCGAGAGTTTAGATATCAAAAACTCAGGCGATGATAAGGTTATAGCACATCTAAGCAAACAATTAGAATGTATTGATTTAGATTATGACAAACTAATCATAGCATATGAGCCTATATGGGCTATTGGCACAGGAGTTAGTGCAAAAAACGAAGATATATTAAATATTCATACAAATCTAAAAAAGATTATAAAATGCCCACTTTTATATGGTGGCTCAGTAAATGAGAGCAATTTAGGAGATATTTTAAAAATAGAAGGCGTTGATGGAGCCTTAATAGGAAGTAGCTCATTAGTAAAAGAAAACTTCGCAAAACTAATACAAATAGCAAAAGATAACTAGAATTATTTAAGCAATATAGCAATATTTGTTGTTTGAGTGCCAATGGCCACTAATAATAAAAATGCTACAATTACTTTTAATAATCATTAACAATCAAAACACAGGGGATAACAAATATGGATAAAATGGAAGTAAAAAAGATAGATAGTGCAAACTTGCAAGTGAGCGCAACAATTAGCAAAAAAACAATAGATGAGCATATAGAAAAAGGCGCTAAAGTTTATGCAAAAGAAGTAAAAATTGAAGGTTTTAGAAAAGGTAAAGTTCCTACTGCAATCGTAAAACAAAGATTTGCAAAAGAATTGTTAGATGAAGCAAAAAGTTCAGCCCTAAGAGATTTGGTTACAAAAGCACTAAAAGAGCAAAAAATTGACAGCGCAAACCTTGTTGGCGAGCCAAGAGTTTCTAAATTTGATGAAAAAAGCAAAGATGAATTGCAAAGTGGCGATATAGATGTAAGCATAGATGTATTTGTGAAGCCTTCTTTTAAAATAGATGGATACAAGGATTTAATCCCAGATATAAAACTTCCAAAAGCAAGTAAAGATGAGGTTAAAAAACAAATTGAGCAAAGTGCAACAAACTTTGGCGAGATAGTAGATGATGAAAAAGCAAAAGAGCTAAAAAAAGACGACTATGCATTATTTGATTTTGAAGGATTTGTTGATGGAGTTGCATTTGAAGGCGGAAAAGCTCAAAACCATTCATTACAAATTGGTAGTGGCTCTTTTATCCCTGGTTTTGAAGATGCAATGATTGGTATGAAAGTAGGAGAAGATAAAGATATTGATGTAACATTCCCAAAAGAATATGGCGAAAAATCTCTTGCAGGCAAAAAAGCAGTTTTTAAAATAAAACTTCACAAAATACAAAAAAAGCAATCACCTAAAATAGATGATGAATTGGCAAAAAAACTTCTACCACAAGAAAAAGACGCTACTTTAAAATTGCTTGAAGAAAAAACCCAAGAGCAGATAGAAGCACAAAAAAAGATGAAATATTTTAACGATGAGGTAAAGCCTAAATTTATAGAAAACTTAGAAAAAAAATACAGCTTTGATTTGCCTCAGATTTCTATTGAGAGAGAAATAAACAATCTATTGGCTAAAAAATCAAATGAAATGAGCAAAGAAGAGATAGAAGAGATTAGCAAAAATAAAGATAAGCTAAACAAATTAAAAACAAGCTGTGAAGGTGATGCTAAAAAAACAGTAAAAATGGCATTTATCATACAAGCTATGATAGAGGCAGAGGGCATTGAAGTAAGCGATAGTGAAGTGCAACAAACTATATATTACGAGGCTATGTATTCAGGGCAAGATCCACAACAAGCATTAAAATACTATCAAGAAAAAGGATATATGCCAATGGTTAAAATGAATATGGCAGAGCAAAAGTTGTTTTTGAAATTATTTGATGAGAAAACACAAAAACCTGCTACAAAAACACCAAGCAAAGCAAAATCAACAACTAGCAAGGATGCTTAATATGTCTTATTATGTTCCTATTGTAATAGAACAAAGCGGTAGAGGCGAGAGAAGCTACGATATTTATAGTCGTCTTTTAAAAGATAGAGTTATTATGCTAAGTGGCGCAATAGATGATAATGTTAGCTCTTCTATTGTTTCTCAGCTTTTGTTTTTAGAAAGTCAAGATGACAAAAAAGATATTTATTTGTATATCAACTCTCCAGGCGGTGTTATTACAAGCGGTATGAGTATTTATGATACTATGAACTATATCAAATGTGATGTTTGCACAATATGTATAGGTCAAGCTGCTAGTATGGGAAGTTTCTTGCTATCAAGTGGTGCAAAAGGCAAAAGACTCTCTTTGCCAAATAGTAGAATTATGATTCATCAGCCATTAGGTGGAGCGCAAGGGCAAGCAAGCGATATTGAAATACAAGCAAATGAGATATTAAGGCTAAAAGACACTCTAAATAAAATACTTGCTAAAAACACAGGACAAAGTGTAGCAACTATCAAAAAAGATACAGAACGAGACAACTTTATGAGCGCACTTGAAGCAAAAAAATATGGTCTTATAGATAAGGTTATTGAAAAAAGCTTATAAGAAGCATAAGAATGTTTAAAAAAATTATAAATTTTATAGCAATTATAAATTTATCGTTTATGCTTAGCGCTTGTGGCGAAGGATACATGGCAAAGGTGTTTAGTGAATTGAAGGATGCACTAAAATCAAAAAACACACCGCCCACCATTAATGCAGTTCTTGACAACATCACAATAATGGAAGACTCAACAAAAGAGCTCTATATAAATATAAGCGATATAGATGGTGATGACATAAGGTTGGAAATACGCACAAATGATACCGCCAAGATAAGTTTTGCGACCAGTCTTTACGTCCCAATCAAAAAAAGATATTATGCAAATAACTTGATAAGTTTTAATATTACAAGCGCTAATGGGACATATGGCAAGGCAATAGCAGAGTTGATTGTAAAAGATAGAAAGACAACAATTAGTAATTTTTTTAATGTTTATATAAATCCAAAACCAACAAAATTGCCTACTCAAAACAAAACACTAATTACAATAAACACAGCACCCACTATCAATATACCTTTTGACAATATCTCAATATTTGAAGACTCAACACAAGAGCTTTACATAAATATAAGCGATGCTAATAGTGATAGCTTAATTCTAAATATAACTTCATCAAATGCAATTTTACAAATAACTACAAACTTTACAAGCCCATTGATATTTGCTGAATATGCAGATACTCGCTTGAAGTTTAATATCACAAGTGCCAATCATGTATCTGATGTGGTAAATGTAACACTTTTATTAAGCGATGGCGATTTAAACACTACTAAAAGTTTTCTTGTAACTATCACAAAAGCTATTTATTGGAAGGGTTTTGTGTATAAAACAGTAACTTCACCATACACAAATAGAACATGGTTAGATAGAAACCTCGGAGCAAGCAGAGTTTGCACTGCTTTTGATGATACATCTTGTTATGGAGATTATTATCAGTGGGGTAGGGGTGCTGATGGGCATGAAAAAGCAAATTCTGCCACAGATAATACAGTGGCGACAAGTATCACAAACCCGGGTAATAGGTTTATACTTGGTAGCTCTGATGCTGATTGGTTGTCATCATGGGTTGATGGCAATGGAAACATAAGAAGTGCAAATTGGGCAAAAACAGATGGTAGCTCAATCTGCCCTGTGGGGTTTAGGGTGCCTACTATTTCAGAATTAGAAGATGAGACCACTGGCGCGTTATCACTATCAACCAACATCCAAGATGCGGAGTATAATAGCTTTTTAAAACTCTCAAGTGCTGGTGTAAGATATGAGGCATTATCAGCATCTATAAGAGTGGCAGGCAAGAGAGGTTTTTATTGGAGCTTAACACCTTCTGGAAATATGGATGCTTCTTTTATTATGTTTACTTCTACATTTTTAAAGACATATTTTTATGGCGATAGGGCTAATGCACGAGCGGTGCGTTGTATAAAAGATTAGTTTTCTTATAGCTTCTTGTCTTCGTTCGCTATGCTCACTCTAAAAGAAGTATATTTTCATTTTTTAATTTTTATTTCTTATACTTCTTTTTAATTTATTTTCAAAGATTAAGAGTGTAAAACTCCATTATATCCCAGAGTATCAAATGCTAATTTATTCTTATGTGGCTAATAAACATCCAGAAATGAAAAAAGCATACAAGCAAATAAATATTCATTATCATATGATATAAAAGCTTATCACCAAATCAATATTTAATTTTAAGTGTTAAAATACTACCAATTCTTATTGTTTATAATTATTATCTAAAATGGTGGTGGCATAAAATTAGGATTTTGCTCAGTTCCTGGGTCTACAAATTCCCCATGATCAACAGCCTGATTGGGCTTCCATTTGCTTAAATCTTGATTGAAACTCTCAGCATAAATAAACATATAACTCA
>CAZXTK010000014.1:9758-24096 GCA_964643665.1 uncultured Campylobacterales bacterium | reverse complement strand
ACAAGAGATACAGCAACTCAAAGCACAGCAGGATAGATTAAGAAAGTTTTATTCAGCAGGTGCTTCAACAAAAGAAGATGTATTGTTAGTAGAGGCTAGTTTAGCTAATGCTAAAGTTGCATTATTTGAAATACAAGCAAGAGGTATTGATACACTTGATTATATAAAATATATTACAAACACTACAAACCCAAACCCAGATAAACAATCTATTGTATATTTGCCAAAAGAATTTAGCAAACAACCAAATGCTTTTTTGAAATCTTTGCAAGCTGAGGTTGAGTCTGCAAAATATAATGCAAATGCAAAACTTGGGGAGTATTTACCATCAGTTAGTTTAAGTCAAACACATACAAAAACTATAAATGATTATGATAATAAAAAATCCACTAATGATGAGCAAGATATTACATCTATAAGTGTGAGTTGGAATTTATTTTCTTCTGGTGGAAGTTTCGCCTCTTGGGAGTCGGCACATAAAGCTTATTTGAGCAAGAAAAAAAAGCTAAGATATGAGAGAGCAAAATTATATAGCCAATATAGTGTCGCAAAAGAAAATCTAAAAATTGAAGAGCAAAGAGTTAAAGCTTTGCAAATAAGTGTAAAAGCCATTAGTAGAGCATATGCAAGTGTGTTAAAAAAATATAAACACTCTATTGTATCGTATGTTGTATATTTACAAGCATTGCAAGATAAATATAATGATAGTGCTAAGTTGGCTAATGCAAAAAATAATTTGCAAGTTAAAAAAGCAGAGCTTATCTATTATGGTGGTGGCGATTTAATTGAGTTTTTAAAACCACAGCAATACAAAAATAAAATTTAAAAGAGGTAAAAATGACAAGTTTAGACAATTTAATATATGCTAAAAAAATAACAAAAGATGTGATAAAAGTATTTTTTGTATTTGGTTTGTTGTGTATGGCCATAAGAGCAGATGAGAATACTAATTTAGAAGTAAATAATGCTAAAAACAAAAAGGTATATGCTATTTTTAACTCTCATGATAGTAAAAAATCTACTATGGGTTTTGAGATTGGTGGAATTATTAAAAAAAAATATGTAAACATAACCTCTGTGGTAAAGAAAGGGGATATTTTATTTGAACTTGTAAATGATGTTGCAAAAAGCAAGGTAGATATCGCAAAGGCTAAATATGAATTAGCAAAAAAAGATTATGAAAGATATAAAAAAATAAAAAATGTTATAGACAAAGCACAATTTAATAAATATAAATATGCATATTTGCAAAGCAAGGCAAATTTGGAGTTAAATCAAGCTATGCTTGAAAAAACAATTATTAGAGCACCTTATGATGGTATGATAACTTCTACATTTTATGAAGATGGGGATATAGTGCCTGCATTTAGTAAAGTTCTAAAAATACAAGACAGTAGTGAAATAATTTTGTTTTTAGAATTTGATGAAAAATATTACAATAGTGTAAAAGTTGGAGATAAGTTTGTATATAAAGTAGATGAATACAAAGCTCAGAGTAACTCATCATCACCTACAAAAGAGTATGTAAATGTTGGATATATAAGCAAAGTTCATCCAACCATAGACACAAAAACAAGAAAAATAAAAGCCCAAGTAAGAACTACCAATATTCCAGATGGTTTGTTTGGGGATGGATACATTATAATAAACTCCAAAGAGCAATAAAAGAGCAGATATGTTAAAACAAATAATCAATAACCCTATAATGGTGCTAATGCTAATGCTTGGTGCTGTTATATTTGGATTAAAATCTTTTATCAATATGCCTGTTAATTTGTTACCAAATGTTGATTTTCCAACAATTACGATAACAACAACATATCAAGGCGCAGATGCAAAAAGTATTGAAAATAAAATAAGCTCTAAAATAGAAGAAGCTGTATCTTCTATTGATGGTATAGATGAGCTTACTTCTGTATCTAGCGATGGGGTGAGTAGTGTTACTGTGCAATTTAAGCTAGAAAAAGATTTAGAAAGAGCATTTAACGAGGTTAGAAGTGAAGTAGGTAAGGTTATTTTGCCATTAGAAGCACAAAGACCAAAAATAGCTAAACTTGCAGCTGGCGATATTGTCCTTGGTGTTTTTATGAATGCAAAAAATGTTGATGAAAAAACTCTAATGAAAGATGCAGAAGAAATAATAAAGCCAGCTCTTCAAAATGTTTTGGGAGTTGGTGGTGTTACCATTAACGGACTTAGAAAAAGAGAGATTAGAGTTTTTTTAAATTCTTTTTTGCTTAACAAGTATTCACTTAGTGCAAGTGAAGTATCAAGAGTTTTAAATAGCAATAATATCAACCAAGGTGGTGGAAAAATAATAAACTCTCTAAATGAGTTTGTTATTAAAACAAGCTCAAAAGTTGAAAGCATAGAAGATGTTAAAAATATACAAATCAAAAAAGGTGTTTTGCTAAAAGATGTAGCTACTGTTGTTGATTCTATAAGCGATACCAATGCTTATGCAGCAAAAGGCACACAAGTAGGTGTTTATATAACTATAAAAAGAATTTTGGGTGCTAGTTCATTAGATATCATAAAAGGTGAGAAAGAAAAACTAAAAGAATTATCAAAAAAATATGCCAATCAATATGAATTTACTATATTGCAAGATATGTCTTTGAATATTAAAGCAAACCTTAGTAACTTGATATTTGATTTAATTTTTGGTTCATTTTTGGCTATTTTGATTGTATATGTGTTTTTAAGAAATGTTTATGCAACTATAATAACAGCAATTGCAATACCAATATCAACCATAGGTGCTTTTGGTATTTTAGATTTCGTAGGATATGATTTAAATAGGCTTACAATGCTAGGGCTTATACTCTCTATTGGTATTTTTATAGATGATAGTATTGTTGTTGTTGAAAATATAACCAAAAAATTAGAAGGAGGAATGGATGTAGTGCAAGCATCACATGAAGGAATAAAAGAGATAGCATTTTCTGTTCTTTCTATTACCGCTGTTTTGTTGGCAGTGTTTATACCAATTGCATTTTTAGATGGCGTAGTTGGTAAATATTTTGTATCGTTCGCGGTATCTGTTGTATCTGGTATTATAATCTCTTATATTGTAGCTGTTGTGTGTATTCCAACTGTTAGTGCAAGAATACTAAAATCAACCCAAGGTGGTTTTTACAAAAAAACAGAGCCATTTTTTACAATGTGCGAAGAAAAATACAAAGACTTTTTGCATTTAACCCTAAAACATAAATACAAAACAATAGCTTTTACAATACTAACAATAATTGTTGCTTTTATTCCAAAAGTAGGGTTGGAGTTTGTTCCATCAGAAGATAGAAGTGAATTTAGTATTACTTTTGAATCTAAAATAGGAACATCGCTAAGCCATACAATAGAGCTATCAGAACAGATAAAGAAATATTTAGACAAACATCAAGATGTAAAAGATCACATTGTGTATTTGGATAATGGCAATAAAGGTGGTTTTTTTGTTATATTAAAAGACATCAAAGACAGACCATCTAGCAAAAGTCAAAATGAAATTATTAATGATTTAAGAGAGTCTTTTTCAAATATAAAAGGATTAGATGTAAAAATAGGAGGCTCACGAGGTGCTACACCTTTGTCGCTTAGTTTATTGGGAGATAGCTTTAAGGTATTAGATAATGTATCAAAAGCGCTTATTGCCAAAATGAGTAAAATTGATGGAGCTGTTGATGTTGATAGAAATTATGAAAATACACAACCTCAAATTGAAATTATTATCAATAAAGCCAAAGCTGCAAATGCAGGAGTAGAGGCAACCTTAATTGCTAAGGAAATATCAAGCTCTTTTGTTGGCAGTATTCCTATATCTAAATATGTTGATGGTGGCAAAGAATATGATATTACCATGAGATATGCAGATGATGCACGAGTTAGTATTGATGATATTAAAAAAATACAAGTTAAAAACAATAAAGGCGATTTGATATTTATTGATAGTTTAATTGAGGTTAAAAAGGTGTATGGATCACCTACAATAAATAGATATAATAGACAAAGACAAATAAAAGTAACATCTAATTTAAATGGAAAAATACCATTAGGTGATTTGCAGGCAAAAACGGAGGAGATTGTAAAAACATTATTACCACAAGGCTATATTTATAGTTTTAGTGGTGATGCTAAATTTATGGCAGAAACAGGAGCAGCATTTGCAGCTGCTATCGGGCTTGCTTGTATTTTGATTTATTTAATACTAAGCTCATTATACGGAAGTATTATTCAGCCATTTTTGATTATGGTTTCTATGCCACTTTGTATTGCTGGTGTTGTGGGAGCATTATATATAGGTGGTAGCTCGTTTAATTTATTTGTTATGATAGGTATTGTATTGCTTATGGGTATGGTTGGTAAAAATGCAATATTGGTCGTAGATTGTGCAAATGAAAACATTAAAAGTAATCAAAGTTTAGATGATGCAGTTATAAATGCAGGCAAACAAAGACTAAGACCAATTTTAATGACAACATTTGCTATGATAGGTGCAATGCTTCCAACAGTATTTAGTAGTGGAATAGGTAGTGAGACAAACTCATCAATGGCACTTGCTATTATTGGTGGGCTTATTGCATCAACTGCTCTAACTCTTATTGTTATACCATCTTTGTATAAAATTATGTATCCATTAGATAAATGGCTTAGAAGTTTTTATGAGATTAAAGGCTTATAGTATTAATTCTTAGGTTGCACATAATTTACGCATAATTTGATTTGGTTTTATTTAGTTTGCATTTTGCAATATTTTTGAATACTAAGCATTGATAGCTGATATAATAACTCTAACTTTACAAAAGGGTTATTATGATAGTCGCAATACAAGGCAAAATTATTTACAAAGATGAAAATAGCTTGCATATACAAACAAATAGCGGTGTAGCTTATGAGGTTTTTGTAACTTCTAAATTATTGCATTCTTTGCAAACAAATGATGAAATATCGTTATTTACCAAGCATATAATAAGAGAAGACGCACAATCTCTTTATGGATTTGATAACATATCTTTAAAGCAAATGTTTTTAAAACTTATAAAAGTGCAAGGTGTTGGGCCAAAAGTAGCGCTATCAATTTGCTCTATGTTTAGCCCAAAAGAGTTTATGGATATTATATTGCATAAAGACAACACAAAACTTGCAAAAACTCCCGGTATTGGTGCAAAAAGTGCTTTAAAGATTTTGCAATCTTTGAGCGATTTTAGTATAGACGCCAACCTTTATCAAGAGAATAACACAAAAGATATGAGCCTTGTTTATGAAGCTTTAAGCTCTTTGGGGTTTAAAAAAGATGAGATAAATATAGCATTAGATGAGTGCGATTTAACATTAGAAGTTAGCGTTATTATAAAAAATGCCTTACAAAAACTAAATACAAAATAACTCTTTTGATATAATAGCTTTAAACAAAACAAGGCAGGAATAGATGAGTAAAAAAATAGCTATTATTTTTGGAGCCAACTCTTATGAGCATGAGATTAGCATAGTATCTGCTATTACTATAAAAAGAGTTTTAGAGCAAAACAATAAATTAGACATATCTTGTATTTTTGTAGATTTTTTAAATGATTTTTATTTAATTGATGATAATGCTATGAATACTAAAACCTTTTCTTTTAAAGAGTATAAAAAATACCCAAAACTCTCAATCACAAAAGGTGGGTTTTATACACAATCATTTGTATTTAAAAAACATATTTTATTTGATATTGTTGTCAATTTGATACATGGCAAATATGGTGAAGATGGAGCGATATTTAATTTATTAGAGTTTTATCATATACCTGCTATAACTCCAAATTTAGATGCTTGCAATGTAAGCTATAATAAACTAAGAACAAAAGAATATGCAAAAATATTGGATGTTAAAACATTACCTTATGAATATGCTATTGCAGATAAAGAAATAAGCTTAAAAGCTATCAAATACCCTATTATTGTAAAACCAGCACGAGGCGGGAGCTCTCTTGGAATAAATGTTGTAAAAAATAAAGATGAATTAGAATATGCAAAAGATAGTGCTTTGGAATATGATAGAGATATTTTATTGGAGCCTTTTATTAAAGATATAAAAGAATACAATTTAGCAGGTTGCAAAATAAATAATGAATTTGCATTTTCTATCATAGAAGAGCTACAAAAAGAAGAATTTTTGGATTTTGATAAAAAATATTTAGATTTTTCAAGAGATGATAAACCAAAAGAAGCAAAAATAAGTAATAAAATAAAGCTAAAAATGCAAGAAGCATTTGCTAAAATTTATAACACTACTTTTGAAGGCTCTATTATAAGATGTGATTTTTTTGTTTTAGATGATGAAGTTTATTTAAATGAGATAAACCCAATACCGGGCTCTATGGCTAATTATTTGTTTGATGATTTCAAAAGCTTGTTTGATAAATTATGCGATGAAGTAATACAAAATACAAAAACAAAAATAGCCTCATCGATCAATAAGGCAAATAATTATAATTATAAATATATAAATAAAATACAAAGTAATAAATAACTAAAACAATGAGATTAAAAACATTATTGCGAATATGCATTTTTATATTATTTTTTGGCTCCATTATATCAGCTATTAAGTTCAATAATTATGTGCATGGCACATATGAGGTTAGTTTTGGCATTTTTGGAAAATTAGGTGAGGCAAATATGACTATTTATAAGTTGCCAAATAATAAGTATAAAATGAAAGTAGTAGCCTATGCAACAGGTTTTGCTAATACACTTAGTAATGGTATGATAGAAGAATACGAATCAAAAGGCTATATAAAAGCAAATAGATTTATACCTACAAGCTATTATAGAAAAACTACAACACATAGTGGAATAAAAGAGTATCTGTATGTATTTGATTATAACAAAAAGAATGTAACCAAAAATTACAAAAAAACAACACAGAATAAAGTCTACAAAGAAGATGACGATGGTTTTGGGTATTATGAAGATGAAACAAAAGTGCAAACAGACAAAGATCAACTTATTTTTTGGGCAAAAGAAGATCTGATGAGTATGTTTTTAAATGCAGATATTTACATACACACTTACAAACAAGATAAGGTTCATAACATAACAGCAGTTGGTGCAAGCGAAGATCAAAAAGGCATAATAGAGTTACTTATACCCTCTAAAAATGCAAAAAAAGAACTTCTAAAAGATATTAAAACAACCCCTGAAGATATTTATTTGGTTATAAAAATACATAAAGATATTTTTAATAGTGATGATGGAGATTTAATTTTGTCTTTCAATAAAGATGGCATTTTTCGCTCTGCTTTATTGCAAGATGTTTTGATATTTGGATCCATAGAAGGTAAGCTAAAAAATATAACAATTAGATAAATACTCTCTTGTGTTTGTGTATTTAAAGCAATTAAAAATTGTATTTTTAATTTATATTTATATTTTTATTTTGCTTTGGTTGCTTTGGCATCTTTTGCTCTTTTTGCCTTCATTTTAGCAGATGCAAGCTCTTGCATATCTTCTGCAATGTCGCTCTCATCTACAATCTCTACACCTAAAACCTGCTCCATGCAATCTTCTAAGGTTACAATACCTTCTGTTTGCCCATATTTATCTACAACCCCAATCATATGTTCTTTGTTTTTTACAAAAAAATTAAGAGCTTTTATTATAGGTATATTTTCATTCATAGTGCTTAATTTGCTTATGATGCTAATGCTATTAGTGTTTTTGTTTTCTTTTTTTGATTGATTATAAACTTCTTGCAAGGTTAGTTTTGTTATTTCATTATTTTCTAAAGCCAATCTAAATAAATTTTTAGCAAGCATAACACCAACTATATTGTCAATATTGCCATTATGTATCGGTATTCTTGAATATCTATATATTTGCTCATTGTTTAATATATCTTGTATTTTTTCTTCTATATTTATGCAATACACAACACTTCTAGGAGTTAGCACATCGTGCAATTTGCAAGTAGATGATGCTATTGTGTTCTCTATAATATCTGATTGTTTATCGCTTATAGCACCGTGTTTTTCGCCAATTAATACATTATGCAATAACTCATCTCTTGAAACCTTTTGACCCTCGCCTTTATTTTTACTTATTCTTGAAGTTATTAGAGTTGAAACAACAATCAAAGGATAAGATATAAAAATCAATATATTTATAATCCTAGCTGCAAATATTGCTAATGGCTTATAATAAATTGCACCTATTGTTTTTGGGATAATCTCACTAAAAAACAAAATAAGCAATGTAAAAACAACAGATACGATAAAAATACTATCACTATTGCCAAATACATTTTTTGCCTGAGTCCCAACCATGGTCGCACCAAGAGTGTTTGATAAGGTATTTATTATCAATATAGATGATATAGATTTATCAATATCTGTTTTTATTTTTTTTAAAAGTGCGCCGTATTTTTTGTTTTTTTCTTCAATAGAATTGATATAAGACATATTCAAAGATAACAAAACAGATTCTAAAAGAGAGCACAAAAAAGAAATGCACAAAACAGCAAGAATTAACGATAACAATAGCGTCATTTGATGCTCATTTTAAAAAGTATATTATAAGAGTTACGCCTCAAACTAAAGCAACCTTTGTTTTTGTTTATATTTTATGTTAAGAAATAATATCATAAAAAATTAAAATACGCTACCAAACGAAGCAATAATTTTGCCAAGCACTTCTATATTGTTTTTATTAGTGGTTATTGTAGAGTATTCTTTATTATCAGATATAATTTCAATATTATCCTCATCTATTTGTTTTAATCGTTTAACGAATAAAGCATTTTCAAACAAAATAATATATATGCCAGATTTGTTGTAATTAGTTTTAGATTTATCTACAAAAACAATATCCCCATCAAATAATGTAGGCTCCATACTATCACCACTTACTCTAATAGCTTCTGTGTATTTTAAATTTGCATTATTGGCCACCAATGAATTTGCAAAACAAGAATCTATTTCAATTTTATTATCTTTGCACTCATCATTTTCAATCAAACAAGCCCCACCACCAGCACTCGCATTTATATTGTTGTAGCAATTTATCCAATATTTATCTGTGCTCTCAACCATAGCAGCTGGGTCTTGATTAAACAAAAGCCAGTTTATTGATATTTTTCTTTTTGCACAAAAGTTCAAAATACTATCGTATGGAACTTGTCCTCTGCATTTCATAGAAGCAAGATTAACAGATGATATCCCAAGAGCTTGTGCTATATGCTTGTCAAAAACTTTTTTATTTGTATGTTTTTGCTCCATTGTTAAAATATTTCTTATTTTTTCTATTATTTCATCAAACACCATCAAACACCCTTTAAGAGTTTTTTATATATTATAGCCACACAATGCATTTTACCTGCTTAATTTTATGTAGTTTAAGGTTTTTTTGTTAATATAACACATTATAACAAAAGGTAGTAAAATGATAAATGATGCTTTGCTTTTTATGGCACTTGGTATGGGCGTTGTTTTTGTATTTTTAATCATAATGGTTCTTGCTATCAAGCTTCAAGCATATATAATAAATAAGCTTTTTGGGCAAAAACCAAAAGTAAATAAAAAAATAGTTGGTGTTATTGTAGGTGCACTAATGCAACATTCTCAAAAAAAGGCGTAATTGATGGCAACAAAAAAACATATAAGCGTTATGGACACTACTTTTAGAGATGGATTGCAATCTGTTTATGGTGGTAGAGTTTTAATAGACGACATTTTACCAGCCGTTAAATATGCCAAAGAAGCAGGTATTTCTCATTTTGAATTTGGTGGTGGTGCAAGGTTTCAGTCTTTGTTTTTTTATTTGCAAGAAAATGCTTTTGAGAGTATGGACAAATTTAGAGCAGAAGTAGGGCAAGAGGCTAATTTGCAAACTCTTTCTCGCGGTGTAAATACTGTTATGTTAGATACTAGCTCCAAAGAAATGATTAACTTACATGCTAAACTTTTTAAAAAACACTCTACTACAACTATTAGAAACTTTGATGCATTAAATGATGTTAGAAACTTGCAATACAGCGGTGAGTGCATTAAAAAATATTCTCTAAACCATGAAGTCGCAATTACTATGATGGAATTGCCACCTAATTGTAGCGGTGCTCATGATGTTGAATTTTACGAGAGAGTTTTACGAAACATATTAGATAGTGGATTGCCATACGATAGTATTTGTTTTAAAGATGCAAGTGGAACATCATCACCCAAAAAAGTATATGAGACTATAAAAATGGCAAGAAAGCTTGTAGGCAACAAAACACATATAAGAATGCATACCCACGATACCATAGGTGTCGGTATTTCTGTTTATTTAGCTGCACTTGATGCTGGAGTAGATGGCATAGATTTAGCAAACTCGCCTGTAAGTGGTGGAACAAGCCAGCCTGATATTCTAACAATGATGCAAGCTCTTAAAGGTAGCAAATATTCTTTGGGGTTTGAGAGCGATAAAATATTCAAATATCAAGAAACTCTAAAAAAACAATTAGATAAATATTATCTACCTCCAGAAGCTACAAGAATTAACCCTCTAATAGCGCTATCGCCAATGCCAGGTGGTGCGTTAACTGCCAATACTCAAATGATGAGAGATGAGGGAATTATGGATAAATTCCCAGCAATACTCAAAGAAATGAAAGAAGTAGTAGTAAAAGGTGGATATGGCACTTCTGCTACGCCTGTTTCTCAGTTTTATTGGCAACAAGCTTATTCTAATGTAATGTTTGGAAGTTGGAAAGAGTTCTCTAATGGATATGGCAAAATGATACTTGGCTATTTTGGTAAAACTCCAGTTGAGCCAGATAGAGAAATTGTAAAATTAGCATCTAAAAAGCTAAATTTAGAGCCAACAAACAAAAACCCATTAGAGCTTGCAGAAGATGATGTAAGCAAAAAGATGGATGCGTGGATAGAAAGATTAGAGTTAGAGGAAATTGAAACAACAGAAGAAAATGTTTTTATAGCAGCATCTTGTGGAGAGAGAGGCATTGCCTTTTTAAAAGGCATCTCGCCACTTAGCGTAAGATATAAAGAAGAAAAGGGAGCAAAAATGGCAAATGGAAATTATACAGTAGTTGTTGATGGAGAGAAGTTTAATGTTAGTGTAGCAGATGGAGATGTAGATATAAAAGTAACTGCTAACTCTGCACCTACAAAAGCACCTGCTCAACCAGCCCCAAAACAAGAGGCAACATCCACACCAACTGCAAATGCAGGTGGGAGCGAAGTTGTAGCAAATGTTAGTGGGAATGTCTGGAAAATACTAAAAAACAAAGGCGATAGTGTTCAAGCTGGCGAAGTTGTGCTGATATTAGAAGCTATGAAAATGGAGATAGAGATAGAAGCAAGCACATCAGGAACAATAGGCGATATGTTGGTTAATCCTAATGATGCAGTAAACGAAGGTCAAGTTTTAGCAACAATTGTATAAATGAATAAAATATCACCTTTAATTTTTGCATTATTTTTATGCTTTTTTAGCATAAGCTATGCTTTTGCAAGCGAGCATATATCAGAATATAGCGAAGATGCAAATGTAGAGCATAGCACCCAAGAGCATAAAGAGTATAAAAGTAAAACATTAGACGAATTAGTAGTTAGTTTTGTAAAAACAACAGGGCTTTATGCACTAATTGTGCCAAAAGATAATGTATATACAAGCGAGCCTAACCCAAAAGATGAAAGACTAATGAGTGCTTTTGAGCAAACTCTTGGTAGGGCTATTATGTTTTTTATTTGTCTGCTTTTGTTTTATCTTGCAATTGCTAAACAATTTGAGCCATTATTGCTTTTGCCTATTGCTTTTGGCGGGCTTTTAGCAAACATACCATTAGCCCATATGGGTGGCGAAGAAGGAATGCTTGGAATTATTTACAATATGGGTATTGCCAATGAGTTTTTTCCGCTTTTGATATTTATGGGAGTAGGGGCGATGACAGATTTTACCCCACTTTTAGCAAACCCTAAAACTGCACTTTTAGGCGGGGCTGCACAATTTGGTATTTTTGGCTCTTTGGTTGGTGCGGTGTTTATAGGGTTTGATCTGCAAACTGCCGGAGCCATCTCTATTATAGGTGGAGCAGACGGCCCTACATCTATTTTTATTGCCAATCGTTTAGCACCAGAGCTATTAGGAACAATCGCAGTTGCTGCTTATTCTTATATGGCATTGGTTCCTGTTATACAGCCTCCAATTATGAAAGCACTTACAACTGAGGCTGAGCGAAAAATAAAAATGCCAAAACCAAGAGAGGTTCATCGGTTAGAGAAGTTATTTTTGCCTATTCTTATTTTGTTTATGGCTATTTTATTGCTTCCAGAATCTACTCCGCTTATTGGGGCATTTGCTTTTGGTAACTTTTTAAAACAAAGTGGCGTTGTAGATAGACTAAGCGATACTATGCAAAATGCTCTTATAAATATTGTTACTATATTTTTAGGCTTAGGTGTTGGCTCAAAATTAGCTGCTGATAAATTTTTGGTATTAGATACTTTGGGCATTATGCTTATAGGGCTTATTGCATTTAGTGTTGGGACTGCTGCTGGTGTATTGATGGCAAAACTTATGAATAAGCTCTCAAGCAAAGATACGCGAATAAACCCACTTATAGGTGCTGCTGGTGTTTCTGCTGTGCCTATGTCTGCTAGGGTTGTTAGTAAAGTAGGGCAAGAGTATGATAAAAGTAATATCTTGCTAATGCATGCTATGGGGCCTAATGTTGCTGGTGTTATAGGCTCTGCTGTTGCTGCTGGTGTGTTGCTGTCTATTTTTGATTAAATTAATTTGCTTTTTGCTTTTTGCTTATAAAGCAAGTTGTAAGCAGATAATAAATGCATTCAATCAATAAAGATAGTGCAAAGTTGCAAAGCTATACATACAAAAAGCATAAAAAAAGTAAATAACAAAAAATCAAGAACTCAACAATTACGCAAAATAACTAATAAAAGAATAAATAGCATATTGTGTAAAATATATAAATATAAAATAAGCAATAGCAATATGCAAAGGATGAGTAATGAAAAACATAGCATTTGTTTGTTTGGGAAATATTTGTCGCTCCCCAATAGCACATGGAGTAGCAGATAAATATATAAAAGACAATAACTTACAAAACAAATTTAGTGTGCAAAGCTATGGCACTGCTAACTATCACATAGGCAATCCGCCTTGTGATAATTCTATACAAATATGCAAAAAATACAATATAGATATAAGCCATCTAAGAGCTATGCAAATAAATAGGACAAATATCAACAATTATGACTATATTGTGGGTTTAGATAGCTCAAATGTTCGCGATTTAAAAGCAATGAGCCCTAAAAGAATATATCTATTGGGTGATTTTGGTTTTGATGGTGCTGATGTTCCTGACCCTTATTTTTACCCTAGCATTGATGGGTTTGATGATGTGTTTAAAATGGTATATGATAGCACTCATAATTTTTTACAATTTATAACAAGAGAGGACTAAATTATAAGCTTATAAGCTAATAAATACTCATATTGTGCAATAAAACATAGATAATTGTTGGATAATATTGCAATATATAAGTTTGCAATTTCAGGATTAAACTATTCAATTTTTATTTGCTTTTATTGTCTCTAACTAAAACCATTTAGGACTTCTATGTTGCCAAAACCAATTTTGAGGTTTCGCTCTTTTGGTTTGTTGGATAAATCCATAAAACACTCAGAGCTTCAACCCACAAAAATATATAGTTTTACTTACCTTTACCGTACAACTCAGGATAAAATTCCTTAAATCTTCTATGTTGCCAAAACCAATTTTGAGGTTTCGCTCTTACATGTTTTTCAATCAAATCAGACAACTGTTGTGAGTATTTTTGTGTTTGCTCTTTGGATATATTTGGCTCTATTTTTAAAGGCTTCTCAAAAAATATTTCTTGTTTATCAATGTCGTGGCTTCTACAAAATACAGGCAATACTATAGCCTCCATCTTGCTAGCAATAACAATTGGAGAGTGAGTTTGTGTGACTTTTTTGCCAAAAAACTCAACCTCGTCGCCATCTTGTCTTCGTATGCTTTGATCTATCACTATAAGAGTTATCTTATCTTCTTTTAGAGCTTTTATTATATGTTTTAGTGATCCTCTTTTTGGTAATGTTATAATCCTATTTTGATCTCTTGTTTTTTCAAACTCTTTGTTTAAAAATGGGTTTCTTATAGCTTTGCTTATTAGTGCTAAGGGTCTGTAATTGACAGAAATAAACGGCATACCAAATTCCCAACATCCATAATGAGCGGCTACTAGTATGATTCTTTGTTTGTTTTTGATAGCATCTAAAATATATTTTTCATTATGGAATATTGTTTGTTTTAGCATATCTT
>CAZXTK010000014.1:3531-9658 GCA_964643665.1 uncultured Campylobacterales bacterium | reverse complement strand
ATAGCATCTAAAATATATTTTTCATTATGGAATATTGTTTGTTTTAGCATATCTTCTTTTGTGTAGCTTTGAGAGTGGATAAAATGATACAAATTATAAGCAAAACCAAGATATGAATCTTTTGCTATTTGTATTTTTTGCTTTTTTGTTATTGTATCTTGATATACAAAATCTAAATTGCTAAGGGTTATTTTTCTATGTTTGGGGTCTATATAATAAGCTAATCTTGCAATGGATAGCAAAAAAGGCTTTACTATAAACATAGGTGAGTATTTTAAAAAGTTTTTAAAACCCAAATACAATACATATATAATAAAATCAAATATCATTAGAGCTCTTTTGTGTTTTAGCTTATTATACCAAATTAAAAGCCAAATAAGCCATCTGTTATATTGATTGTTCAATTAGATTTATGTTGTGTATTATGGTTTATGAGTTTTGTTATTTATGTAAGCTACAAGTTATGTGTTATAATTTTTGTTTTGTATTTTTGTGGGATTGTTTTTTGTGATTATAATGTTTATTTATTGTGATTGTTGTGGATTGTTTTAAATATTTCATTTTAGAGCAAGTTGCCTTGCCCTAAAATTAGATTAGAGTATAAATATCATACTCTAAAAACATTAACTAATTAACAAAAAGTTATTAGAATGCAATTTGGTAAACAGCTACGAAGTAGTCGTCACCTTTTCCACCTAAACCAGTCCAGTTTTTATCTTTGCTTGATAGCACATAGTTAAGCTGTAATTTTTGGTTTTGCATAGCTCTTTTTGTTTTTTTGTTTAATGTGTTAGCATTAGCTCCTAAGAACAAATTAACACCCAAATAAGTAGCTGCTGCTGAACCATCTTTTGCGCCTTCTTTCATAGAAGTTCCTGCGATATGCTTAGCCATTAGCTCTATGTTAGGAAGAACATAGTAACCAGCTGTTATAGCCCAAGTTGACTCATCGGAGCCTTTTACACCTTTTATGTTGCTACCTTTCATGTATTCTAATTTTGCATTACCCGGACCACGGTGAATATCAAGTCCTACAGATAAAACACTATAATCTTCACCAGTTTTCCCATCTACTGCTTTTGGAGATACACCATAAGCTACTTCTGTGTGAAGCATATTGCCTACATTATACATCATTCTAAGAGCATAAGAATTTGCACCTTTATCATCTGTGCTAGTTACAGCAGCACTTCTTGATGCTTGGTTAGCAAACATAACATCATAACCAAAGCCACCCCAGATGCCTCTACCAGATACCATAAGACCAGCATTTCTTTCAAGAACTAATTTTTTGTCAAAACCTCTCTCTACTACATCTAAATCTGCACCAGAAGTTGTAAAACCCATACCAACTGGCATTTTCATAATACCAAGCTTAATATCTGCAGCATTATTGAATTTATAACCCATAACTGCATCTTTTATGATTCCATTTGCGTTGATGTTGTTAGTACCTGCCCCTATTTTCATAAAATCTACAAATAATTTAGAATGAACATTACCATTTTTGTATTTCCATCCTATTCTTATTCTTTGAGCACCAAATTTAATAGATGCATCTTTATCTTTGCCAATAGCGCCTTTACCGCCTCTAGCTTCTAATTGAGCTAAACCAAATATTTTTAGTTTAGACTCACCATCTTTGCTTTTGATATCAAAAGCCATCGCGCTATTACTCATAGCCCCTACCATTACAAGTGACATTGCCACTTTCATACATCTTGTTATTTTCATAAATTCTCCTTTATGATGTAATTAATTTGCCTATAAACTAGGACAATTAATTATGCGATAACTAAACTTAAATGAATCTTAATTTGTTGCATATTTTGCAAATAAAACATTTTTAATTGTTTTTGTTATAGTTTGAGGCTTTATATCGCCTATACTAAAATCTTGCTTGTTTAGTTTTAGTGGGTTTATGTTTTTGTTGTTGCTATCACATAGCACCTTGTTTGTTGGTGTTTTGTAAGTGTTTCTAAAAGCTGGTGTATTGCCAAATAATGTAATAGAGCCAATGTTTAATCCAAAACTAAAATGCGTAGGACCAGTATCACCGCCTAATAACATATCGCATTTGCTTGCACAAACTTTTAGCTCATTTAAGCTAAATGGCTTTTTTATAAGGCTCGTGTTGTTGTGTTTTGCAATATTGTTTAAATATATTGCCGTGACTTTTTCATTTTTATTTGCCCATACTAATATAAAATTATAATCTTTATTCTTTATATCATTTATTACTTGTGCAAACTGCTCTTTTGGATATATTTTGTTTTTTAAAGATGCTCCGTTTATGAGCAAAATATTTTTTTTATTTTTTTTTATGGGGTATTTTCTTGAACTACTTTTAAAAAACAGGCTTTTGTTTTTGTTTTTTATATCTAAATCTTTTATATTAAGCTTTAATGCTTTGTTTATTATTGTGTAGTTTCTTTTTATTATGTTTTGAGCATAGGGTATCTCTACACATTTGTCATAAAACCAACTTGCTATGCCTTCTTTTATTGAATTTTTGCAAAAACCTACAATTTGAGAGTTTTTAGAGCTTAGAAGTTTAGCAAGTATGGCAGATTTTATAAGCCCTTGCATATCTATAATAATATCGTAGTTGTTTTGTTTGTATTGTTTGATATCTTTTAGAATATCAAATATGGCTTTTTTGTTTGTTTTTATAGCTTTTAGATCTATTTCATTTATATTATCACAATATGGATTGTGCTTTATAATCTCGCCAAAGCCTTTTTGCACAAACCAGCTAATCTTGCTTGTAGGGTATTTTTGCTTGATAAACTCACACACAAACACGCTAAGCGCAATATCGCCTATGGCAGATAGTTTTATTATGGCAATATTTTGATTTATGCTCATTAAAATTGTATTTGAAGGCTTTTTGGCAGTTTTAGCGCATAAAGAGCAGAATCTAACATAAAAGTTCTATATTCGCTTTTTATATATAGCACACCTTTGGCATTTGTTTTGTCGTATTCAAACTCAAAGTCGTATTTTTGTATAGAGCAATCTAAACATAGAGCATTTGCTATATTGTTTATCAAACAAAGCCATTTTAGCTTTGTAAGCTCTGGTAGTATGCTTTTGTATTTGTCAAAATATTTATCATCTATAAAAGTTTTGTTTGTGCTTTTTGTTATGTAGGCTATTATTATTCTTTGGGTATGTGTCATACCATATAGCAAACCAGTTTGCACAAAATCAAAAGACATTTCTTTTGAAGCATAAAAATTGATAGAAACCCCTACATCGTTTAGTTTTATAGCATTTAAGAGTAGATTTTTGTGGTAGTTTTTATCGCCTTTGCCATCTTGGTGGATATCTTCTTTTGTATCTAATTTATGCAAAGGAGATAGAATATCAAAAATTTTACCACCTATTTTTGCTCTATAAGATGATAGTTTGGTGTTTGAAGAAAATCTATCAATAAAAGAGCGAACACTAGCATTATAATTTGCAGGAAAGCTTTTGTGCTTGTTTTTTAGTAAATCATTTAAAAACACACCTTCTCTAACGCCAACACCGCTTGTAACAATGTTTTTTATGCCAAAAGTATCGCATATAAAATCTATTATAAAAACACCTTGTTTTATAGTTGCTAATCTGTCTTGCTTTACACCTATTTTTAAAAGCTCTTTTTCATTGCTTTTTAGTATAAGTTTAAAAAAGCCTTTTAAATCATTATATTTGTAACTAAAACCATGGACGGAGTTTAGTGGGTATTTTGTTTGTTTGATTACCAAAACACAAAGCGCTCTTAAAGAGCCACCTAATGCTACTAATGTGTCTGGCACATTTTTAAAGGTGTATTTATTTAGCTCTTTTTGTAAATATGCTCTTGCACCCTCATAATCATTATTTGTAAAAAATAGCTCATATAGCCTAATAGTCCCTACATTCAAAGATGTTGTTTGTTTAATCTGTTTATCTAAAACAATGGATAGCTCACTACTTCCACCACCAACATCTAAGCTCAAAAAGCTATGAGTATAAAGCAGGTTTTTACAAGATAGAGCACCATAGTATGCTTCTTTTTCGCCACTTATTACTTTTATATTTAATTTTAACTCTTTTTTGACTCTTGATATAAGCTCTTGTTTGTTTGGAGCATCTCTAAGAGCAGAGGTGGCTACACATATTGTTTTTCTTGCTTTGTATGTTTTAGATATTTGCACAAAAGAATAAATAGAGCTAAATGTTCTTTTGATTGCTTCATCTGTTAGATTAGAGTTATTGTTATATGAGCCTTGTGCTAATCTTACTTTTGCTTTTGATTCATTTAATATATGAAAACCAAACCGACTTGATTTTTTAAAAATAACCATCCGTATAGAGTTTGACCCTATATCTATTATTGAGGTTATTTTTGCCATTTTAGTTAATCATTTTCTTGTTGCATTTGTATTTGTTTGTTTTTTAGCTCCAAATCTTGTCTGCTCTCTGGATTGTCTGCATCTAAGCTAATGCAATCAGATGGGCAAACTTCAACACATATTGGATCATCATAATAGCTAATACACTCTACACATCTATCTGAATCTATTATATATATTGGATCATCTGCGCTAATAGCATTTACTGGGCACTCGCTAACGCAAGCATCGCAGGCTATGCATTCTTCTGATATAATTAAAGACATATAAGCTCCCTTTATATTTTTGTTTGTAGTTTATAACCTAATTATTATTAAGGTTTCTTTAAATACTTATTAAAAGCTTTAATTTATTATAATAATTATAATTAACACAAAGGTTAGCAAAGGATGGAATATGAAATATGCAAATAGTGTAGGCGAGTTAATAGGAAACACGCCTTTAATCAAAATAAATACATTATCAAATAAAACAAATACTTTAATTTTGGCAAAATGTGAGTTTTTAAACCCTAATGGCTCTATGAAAGATAGGGTAGCAAAAGCTATGGTAGATGATGCATTAAAACAAGGCATAATAGATAAAAATGGTGTGATAATAGAGCCAACGAGCGGAAACACTGGAATAGGGCTTGCAAGTGTGTGTGCGAGTTATGGTATGTCTTTTATAGCAGTTATGCCAGAGTCTATGAGTTTGGAGAGAAGAGCTTTGATGGAGGCATTTGGTGCAAAATTGGTGCTTAGCAAAAAAGAATTAGGAATGAATGGGGCTATTGATATAGCAAATAAATTGCAAGATAAAACACCAAATTCTATAATATTAAAACAATTTGAGAACAAAGCAAACCCCAATATACATTTGCAAACTACTGCAAAAGAGATTATAAAAGATATGCAAGATAGTAATATAAAAATAGATATATTTGTATCTGGTATAGGCACGGGTGGGAGTTTTAGCGCTATTGCAAAAGCTCTAAAACAAATAAACAAAGATACAAAAACAATAGCAGTTGAGCCAAGCGATAGTGCCGTTATTAGTGGTAAAAACCCAAATTTGCATAAAATTCAAGGAATAGGTGCAGGTTTTATACCAAAAAATCTAAATACGAGCTTAATAGATGAAGTAGTTACAATAAATAACGATGATGCTTTTTTGTATGCAAGAGATATTGCACAAAAAGAGGGGCTTATGGTTGGAATATCAAGCGGGGCAAATCTAAAAGCTTGTTATGAGGTTGCTAAAAGGGTAGAGAATAAAAATAAAACTATTTTGACTTTATTATATGATAGCGGAGAGAGGTATTTAAGTAGTGGTTTGTATTCTTTGTAGCCTTAAAGATTGACAAAAAGCATCAATATTAAATTGACCACTTTTAAAGTATTTGTTTTATTTATCTAATTTATACTATTAATATTGCAAGTGTATAAAAGCGAAAGAGGGTTGTTTAAATTTGTTTCAAGCATCATTAGTTGATTTTGTTTTATAGTAACATTGTATTTGATAGTAGTTTTTGTTGTGTTATCATTATTATAAAATGTCAATAATTTGTCACTAAAATATCCTTTAAGATGCAGTATATCGCCTTTGTGTAAATTATGTTCATCATCTACATATATACTAATGTGTTTGTTGGTTGTATTATTTGTTGCTGGAATTAAATTTACCCCAATAATCTTCCCTGTATAAGAGCAAGTATATTTTTGATTTGTTAGCATTTGTTTTTTTGCTGATTTTAATAAAATATG
>CAZXTK010000014.1:0-3431 GCA_964643665.1 uncultured Campylobacterales bacterium | reverse complement strand
AAGTATATTTTTGATTTGTTAGCATTTGTTTTTTTGCTGATTTTAATAAAATATGATCATTTTTGATTGTGTTGTTAGAGTTTATAAAAATGCTTATTGCTATTGCTACCACAATAATAGCTCCAACAGCTGATATTGATATTATTAGTTTTTTATTCATTAAGTGTCCTTTATTATTTAGAGATGTTATAAATTTATGCTTTTATGCTTAATTATACCTAATAATTCTAAAAGTAGAATTTTAAACTCAAATCAATATTTATCATTATATAATATACTTAAATAATAAAGCAATATTTATAAACAAAGGCAATATATGCAATTTACATATCATCAAAACTCAGGCGAAGATGCACTAAAAATAGATGGTAATTTGCATAAACATTTGTTTAAAGTTCGCAGACATAACAAAAGCAAAAATTTGTTTTTTAGAAATATGATTGATAATGTTTTGTATGAATATGAGATTGTGGATATAAACAAAAGATATGCCACTTTAAAGCTAATAAACAAAACCAATATGCCAATAAAACCACAAAAATATTTGCATATTGGATGGTGTATGATAGATGCTAAAAATATAGAAAAAATGCTACCCACGCTAAATGAAATGGGGGTTAGTAAAATCACATTTATTAGGTGCAAGTATTCGCAAAACAATATTAAGATAAATTATGCAAAGTTAGAAAATATTTTGATAAATTCATCAATGCAATGTGGTAGAAGCGATAAGATGGTGCTTGATGAGGTTGGGAGTTTGAGAGAGTTTTTAAACAATAATCCAGAGAGCTATATGTTTAATTTTAGCGCTAATAATATTGCAAATAAAGCCGATGATGTAAAAACAATTATTGTTGGCTGTGAGGGCGGTTTTAGTGATGATGAGGTTGCTATGATGAGAGATGCTAAAATTGTAGGGGTTAGCTCTAATCTTATTTTAAGAAGTGAGAGCGCTGTTGTAGTAGTTGTTAGTAAGATTATTTTATGATTGGTGGCAGTGGTAGTATTTGAGCTTATGTAAAATTAATTATAATAGTGGTTCCTATATTTTGCTCTGATTTTAATTGTATGGAGAAATTATATTTTTTACAAATATTTTTGACTATACTTAATCCTATCCCAAACCCACCTATGCTATTGGTTGCGCGGTAAAATCTTTTAAATATATCTTTTTGTTGTTTGGCAGATATTCCAATGCCATTATCTTTGATGATAAGCTTATTGTTTTTTAAGATAATATGTATTTTGCCATTTGTTTTAGTATATTTTATGGCATTTGATATAAGATTGTTGATTAGCCGTATAAAATCTTCTTTTTTTATTTTGTATGCAATATCATTTAAAGCATATGTCAATGTTATATGCTTTTGTTTTGATAAAAGCTCAAAATATTCAAGTTGTTTTAATAAAACATTTTTTAAGTTTATTGTTTGTAAATTTGTATTTTTATAATTTGTTTCTAAAACAAGATAAGTTAAGGCATTATAAATTTCAGAGATTCTTTTTGCACTTAGTTTTATTCTGTATATATCTTTGTGCGATAGTTTGGCATCTTTATTAGTGCTCATAATAATAGCACTAATAGGGGTGTTTAGCTCATGTGTTGTATCTTTTACAAAATTATCTAATTTTTTTCTTTGATTTATGATAGGTTGCAAAAAAAGCATTGCCAAAAAGTATCCAATAATAATCATAGTTATATGCAAAAGACTAAATATAATAATCGTTTTTTTTAAGATATGATTTGTTTTTAAAAATTTATCATCTTTTATAATTATATATTCAATCTCTAAATGCCCATAAGTGCTATTATCTACCAAAAATATAGTATTATTTAGAATATTTATAGATTTGTTAAAATCAATTTTACTATATATTTTTGTTTGAGGTTTGGTAATTGTTATAGTTTTAAAATTCCCACTTATAGATAAATTTGCATCTTTTAGTTTTATCCCTTGCATGTGTTGCATTATAATTTTTGATGAGAGTTGTTTTGCTTCAAGTTGCATACGAGATATTAGATTCTCATAGCTTAAATTGTAATTCATTTTATAAAATAAAAAAGCTATAACAAACAAAAAAATTGTTATTGACATAAGGTATAAAGCTAAAAAACTAAAAAAAGTTTTTTTCTCATATTTTGTAAAAGTATCTTCAAAGAGTCGTATTTTCATTAGATTAGTCTGTAAGGTTGCTATTGAATTTATAACCAATGCCCTTTATGTTCTCTATACAAGATGCTCCAATATGCTTTCTTATGTTTTTTATATATGTCCTTATTGTTGCATTACTCGGGGCATCACTATAACCCCAAATGTTTATGCCAAGCTCATTTGTGCTTATAGGTTTGGTATTATTATCTATAAGATATTTTAAAATATTGGATTCTTTTTTTGATAATTTTACAACTTTATCTCCAATAGTGATTTTGTAGTTTTGAGTATCAAATAACATATTTTCTTTTATATTGATAACCGAAGTGTCTTCTATTTTATAAAGTCGTTTGATATTGTTTATCCTAACATTTAATTCTGAGATATCAAATGGTTTTTTTATATAATCATCCCCTCCGCTTTTAAATCCTTGTTCTACATCTTTACTGGTATTTAAAGATGTTATAAAAATAGCAGGTGTGTTAATGCTATTTTTTCTTAAATTCAAAAGAAGCTCAAACCCATTTAAATTTGGTATATTTACATCTATCAATAATAAGTCAAATTTTTCATCAAAACATAAACTCTCGGCTTCATATCCATCAAATGAGCATACAACATCGTGATTTAATTTTTGTAAATACTCTTCAATTATCTCTGATAGGATAATATCATCTTCAATGAGTAAAATTCTCACTCTATTATTCCTTTTGTTGCAAAGTTTTTAACTGCTATCAAAAGTATCTCTTCTAACTCTTTATATTTTATATTCTTATGTTTTGATATTAGCTTAATAGCTTTTTTGATAGTCTTATTTCTTAAAAGTTTTAAAAAAAGATACAAAGTCTCAGTGATTTGTATATAATAAATCCCATAATTGTCATTATCTTTATATGTGAGAATATATTGTGTTTTGTCATTGGTGTTTAAAATATTATATGATGTTTTGGTGATATTTGCATTTTGTGAAAGTTTGTATTGTTTTTTTTGGCTGTATTTGGTAGCTCTTGTTTTTTTGTTTGCAGTATATATTTTTATTTGTTTGCTCTCAAATTCCAAAAGCTCTTTTTCTTTTTTGCTAATAAGATTGTATTTTTTTAAATAATCAAAAAACTCAAATGGCACTTTATATACAAAATATGACTTAGCCCCATAACTTATAAACTCTTTTATCAATTTTGTTAATTTATTTTTTGATATAGAGTTTGAAAAAATTGGCAACGAAGATTTTATAACCTCTTCAAATCGCATAAATACTAATTCTTGATATATAGATAT
>CAZXTK010000013.1:23072-24585 GCA_964643665.1 uncultured Campylobacterales bacterium | reverse complement strand
CTCCATGACCAAGCAAGTGCTTATGAATCTACTTATGTAATTGGTAAGATTGAAGGACGCAAAGAAGGTATTAAAGAAGGTATTAAAGAAGAAAAAATTAATATAGCTAAAAAATTAATAGATGCAAAAGTAGATATGCAAACTATAAAACTAACCACAGGATTAACCGATATAGAGTTGTCCCAATTAATAAATTAATAAAAATTTTAAAGTTGAAAAGTAAACTAAAATATCTGTTTTAGGACAAAAATTATGGTTGTTAGCTATAAACAAGCTTTAAGCTAAAAAAGGATGGCATTATGCAAAAACAAGTAACTTTATCTATGGGAAATGGTGGAGAAGAAAATAACGAACTTATTCAAAAAGTTTTCTACAAAGCATTCAAAAATGACATACTTAGCAAAAATGAAGATAGCGCAGTTTTAAAAGTAGATAACAATATTGCAATGAGCACTGATAGCTTTACTATAAGTCCAATATTTTTTGCAGGAGCAAATATTGGCAAGCTCTCTATTTGCGGAACTTGTAATGACTTAGCAATGATGGGAGCTAAACCAAAATATCTAACTATTGGTGTGATTTTAGAAGAGGGTTTTAGCATAAGAGATTTAGAAAAAATAGCTAAATCTATAAAAGAAGAGTTGGCTATAAATGAAGCACTAATAATAAGTGGCGACACAAAAGTGATGCCAAAAGGCACAATAGATAAAATAATTATAAACACAACAGCAATTGGGGAGATTCAAAAAAAAGGAATATCCTCAAACAATATAAGCGAACAAGACACTATACTCATAAGTGGTGATATAGGGCGTCATGGTGCAACTATATTTGCTGCGCGTGAGGGCATAGAGCTATCAAACAATATTCAAAGTGATTGTAAATCGCTTTATCCGATAGTTCAAAAGCTAATTAGTGAGGGCATAAATATAACAGCTATGCGAGATGCTACAAGAGGCGGGGTGAGTGCAGTTTTAAACGAATGGGCAAAACAAAGTGATATTTGCATAGAAGTAGATGAAGATAAAATACCCACAATTGAAGAAGTAAATGGAATGTGCGAGATGCTTGGATTTGAGGCGATGAGCCTAGCAAACGAGGGGACATTTTGTTTGGCAATCAAAAAAGAAGATTCACAAAAAGCACTGAATTTATTAAAAGAGTTTAATAAAAATGCCACGATTTTAGCAAAAGTAACTCATAAACATAAGCAAAAAGTAATTTTAAATAGCTCTTATGGAACCCAAAGATTTTTAAGCACTCCAACAGGCGAGTTGCTTCCTAGGATATGTTAAATTAAGCAAAATTGATTTTGAAAGTTTTAAAAAATATAGTTGTTGCAAATTTTGGCGCGCATCAAAAAGCAACTGTTTGGGAATTCTAAATTGTTCAAAATGAAGATGGATATTTAAGCATAATATTATCCTGAGTATTCGTAGATAATATATTAGCTATTATTCAGAAGGTAGCCTTGGCTCGCTTAAACGCTTTGATATGTGAGCGGATTTCTTTG
>CAZXTK010000013.1:21123-22972 GCA_964643665.1 uncultured Campylobacterales bacterium | reverse complement strand
GATATCGTAACTCAATATGCCAAATAATTAAGAGCATCAAACATTTGCCCTCCACTCTACTTTAAAAAAAATCAAATTGAGAATCATACTTGCACAATATTGTTTTTACTCTTTTGTCTTGATATACCTTCATCTTTTGCAGATCTTTCTTAAAGGTAGTAGAGTATAACTTAGGTCCCATCCAAGTGTGATAAACTATATCTTTGCTTATTTTTGACTCAAGGTATTTCTTTACAAATTCATATAACCTTGTATCAAAAGACACGGCAGATACCTTTTGTAGTTTTACTTGCTTAGCTAATTGCATAGCTAATTTGTCTAATTCTTGCTTGTTGTTTTGTTTTAGCAGATCTATTACTTTACCAGTTGGCAGATAATATGATGTATGCCAGCCAGCTTTGCTAAATTTATGAAAAAATTCACCCTTTGTCCAAAATGCCAAAATAAATTTATTTTTTATATTAAATTTCTTATCTAACTCTTCTAATCTTTGAAGAGCCAAATCAGCATTGTCTTTGTTTAAGTTTTTAAAATCCATCCATACTTTTTGTAAGTTGTTATAACTCACATTAGACAAAGTGTCTTCTAAAGTAACATCGCTAAGAGTGGGTTTATCGTGCCCAATATAAAATTTATCATCTTTTGTAAAATATGTATCAAACTCATAAGAGTAAAATCCATTATTTATAATATCATGCAATTTGCCTCGTGAGTTAACCCTATGCGGGAATACTCTTGTTGCTTGTTTTGTGCTTGTTAGATATTTAGCATTTACTCTCTGCCAATAAATATGATTGCTTGCATCTATGTAGTGTTTTTTACCATGCAATGTTAGTGCGTCTTTTTCTCGTAGTGAATATTTGCTTGAGCTTAAATCATTTTTAGGATTATATTTATCAGTCTTTATGCCAAATGCCCCTATCAATGTATCATACATCAAATCATTAGAAAATATAGCATCTTTGTGCTTTACAAGATTTTTGTATTTATTTGGATATTTAGCCTTATAATCATCGCTAAAATATGCAAACATTGGTATTTGTGTCATTTGCCAAGTAAATTTAGCCGAGTTATGAGCTAGATATTTTATAATTTCTTCTGAATGATCAGACATATAAAATACGCCATAAGTGCCTTTGTTTTGTTTTGCTAATTTAATAATAGAGCTTACCACATAATCGTTATAGGCGATAGCATTGTCATAAACATTTAATTTTTTTGCGTTTTTTATTTTATTGCCAACCAATTTATCTGCATCAAAAATAGAATATTTATTATGTGGATACCTTGAACTATAAGTAGCATGAGAGCCCATTAAATGAACAACAATTATTCTATTTTTGTTTGTATTTTGAGATAGCACTTTTTTTACCTCGTCTATCAAAGCACCATCAAATTTATTTGTCCTCGTTGTGGGACCTATATGTTTATTTAGCGCAACAATATGATCAGCACTTTGCCCAATGATAGAAATTAAATTATCCCACGGTCCATATAAAATCTGATTAGTTAGCCAATATGTCTGTATATTTGCTTTTTTAAAAATATCAATGATGGAAAGTGAGTTGTAATATGTTTTACCATTGTATTGATTAGCTTGCGTTAGTGCTAACTTTAAAACCGGCACAGTATGAGTATGACAAGAATAGGCATTATTAAATAGCAATAAATCGCCATTTTTGTTTAGTTTTGATAGCTCAGGTGTGCTCTCTCTTACATATCCATACAGCCCCATATTGTTTTTGTTATGCGATTCACCTATGATGAATATATAGCTCTCGCCTTGTGCTTGTTTGGTGGCGCTAAATTTTATCTCTCCTGCTTTTCTTTTTGCTTGAACTTGTTTGAA
>CAZXTK010000013.1:0-21023 GCA_964643665.1 uncultured Campylobacterales bacterium | reverse complement strand
TATTGCCAATATCTTTTAACATCTTTGCTACCATTTTGACCCTCGCTTTGGCTAACTCTTTTAATGCGTTCATCATATTCCTTTGTTTTTAATAGCAATCATAGCCAATTATACTTAATGCCCTACTTCGCATATCTCGCCACCACCTAAACAATAGCCATCTTGCAAAGTATAAAGCACCAAATACTGCCCCTTTGTTACAGCTCTTTGAGGCTCATCAAACTCCACAACCACACAAGAAAAATCATCACTAATACTCACAACTTTGCATTTTTGTGGTTTTTGCCTATATCTAACCTGCGCTACAAACTCATCATTAAGAGCAAATCTATATTCACCTGGATGCATAAAATCTTTTGCCTTAACTCTCTTGCTTAGCAAATATGATGAGTCTTCGCTATCTACAACCATTAGAGTATTGTCCTCTACATTCTTTTTAGCCACATACCAAGCATTGCCACTCTTGCTTGCTCCTCCACCTATGCCTATGCCTTTTCTTTGCCCTATTGTGTATGCACCAAGCCCTTTGTGTTTGCCTATCACCTCTCCGCTTTCATTTATAATATCACCACTTTTTAGCTCTATATAATCTTTTATAAAATTTGCAAAATTCATTTTGCCAATAAAGCATATCCCTACGCTGTCTTTTTTGTTACTAACTGGTAGATTATGCTCTCTTGCTATATCCCTTACCTCTTCTTTGGTTAGATCACTAAGTGGAAATATGGTTTTGGATAATTGCTTTTGGTTTAGAGTATGCAAAAAATAAGTTTGGTTTTTGCTAGTATCTTTTGGTTTGCTTAGCACTAATTGGTTTTGATATTTGCTTATTTTTGCATAATGCCCAGTGGCTAAAAAATCATATCCCAAAGAGCCAATATAGTCTAAAAATATTTTAAACTTCATTTCTCTATTGCATAAAATATCTGGGTTTGGAGTATATCCCTTTTTAAGCTGTTTTATAAAATAATCAAACACTCTCTCTTTGTATTCTTTTACAAAGTTTTTGCCAACTACTTCTATGCCTATAAGCTCTCCTACTTTTTTAGCATCTTCAAACTCTATTCTTGCTGGGCACATACTTCCTTCTATGCCGTAGTCCCAGTTTTTGACAAAAAAGCCCTTTACATCGTAGCCTTGTTGTTTTAAGAGCAAAGCACTAACAGAGCTATCTACTCCGCCACTCATTGCAACCATTACTTTTTTGGAAGTATCAATAGCGTGTGAAGGCATAAAAGAAATATCTTATTTTATTGTTTTGGCAAACTCAACAATGCTTCTTACACCTGCTCCACTTGCGCCTTTTGGGTTGTATCCCCAAGCGCTACCAACAAATGCAGGTCCAGCTATATCTAAATGCACCCATTTTTGTTTGTTCTCTTTGGTGATAAAATGTTCCAAAAATAGCCCAGCTGTAATAGAGCCGCCATATCTTGTAGATGAGATGTTTGATATATCTGCTATGTCGCTTTTGATTGCATCTTTTAAATATCTGTTAAAAGGCAATATAGCACTCATCTCACCAGTTGTGAGCATTGTGTTTGATACACGATTGTTTAGCGATACATTATTGCCCATAATACCAGTTGTGTATTCGCCAACACCTACCACACAAGCACCTGTTAGGGTTGCCAAATCTATAATATAATCAAAATCTCTGATATGCTCTTGCGCCCAACAAATACAATCTGCTAAAACTAATCTACCTTCTGCATCGGTATTTCCTACTTCTATCATTGTTCCATCTTTTGCTTTTAGCACATCATCAGGTTTATAAGCATCTCCGCCTATCATATTTTCAACCGCACCCAAAACTCCGTGGATCTCCACATTTAAACCTAACTTTTCAAATGCACTCATAGCGCCCAAAATAGCACAAGCACCACTTTTGTCGCTTTTCATTGTGCACATATAATCTGATGGCTTTAAACTAAGCCCACCACTATCATATGTAAGCCCTTTGCCAATTAACACAAGTTTTTTTGTATTTTTTGTTTTGTTTTTAGGCGAATATATCAAATGTATTAGCTTGCTTTCCCATCTTGAAGCCCTACCCACACTAAGCATTGCATTCATTTTTTGTTTTTTTAAGTATTTCTCATCATACACTCTGCACTCTAAATTATTTGCTTTTGCTATCTTTTTTGCTTCTTTGCCCATTGTTTTTGGGTAAAAATCTTGTGGTGGAGTATTTACAAAATCTCTTGCAAGATTCACACCATCAACTATTGCTTTTATGCCATCAAACTCTTTTATCTCGCTTTTTTTAGTGGTTATTATTGTTATAGTTTTGGTTGGTTTTTTACTTGCTAGTTTTTTCTTTTTGTCATTTTTATAATTTGTAAAAGCATAATCTCCATGCAAAAACCCCTCAAATACATCTAAATAATCACTTCGTTTTTTTATAAAATAATCTCGCTTGTCGCTATCAAACCCACAAGTTTTTGATACATAAAAAATATTTGTATAATTTGTGCCTATAATTCTTTTTATGGCTTTATATGCTTGTGTTTTGATACTCTCACTTGTTTCAAAAGCCATAGCTCTATCGTGTGATTTTTTCTCTTCTTGTGTTTTATCGCTATCATTAAGCGCATTAAAATTATCTAAGTTGATACCAACATATAAGATATTGTCTAAAAATCTTGAATTTTGTTTTTTGTAACAAAAGCCCATTTTATCGAGAGATTTTTTAATATCACTATCTAATGTGCTCTCTTTTGTAGCTCTTGTTATGAACTTGATTTCTAAGTCATATTTGCTTGCATCTATTTTGCTATTTTGTTTGATTTGATGTATTTTAAATTTCATTTTATTCCTTTTGTTTTTGATTTGATATATAAAAATATAGCACTAAAAAGTGAGACAATCAATAAAAAAGTGATATACCAATATTCTTTTGCTATGCTTAGTAGCTTTAAAATCTCATCGCCAAAATACCAAACCGGCACAATAGTAATACTAGCCCAGCACCACGCAGATAGTAAGTTTATAATTGCAAAATCTCTTGCGCTATATTTGGTAAGACCTATTGATATTGGTATAACTGTTCGCAGTCCATACATATATCGCTGAATAAAAATAATCCCCCAGCCGTATTTTTTTAGCAATATGTGAGCTAAGGCGAATTTCCTTCTTTGTGATACTAGCCTTGATAAGACATAGCTTTTGTTGTATCTGCCTATTGCAAAATATATTTGATCGCCGACAAAACCACCAAGACCAGCTATAAAAATAGATAAATATAAATTCATATCTCCGCTATGGCATAATAATCCTGCCATAAGTAGCCCACTCTCGCCTTCTAATATGCTCCAACCAAATAAAATATAATATCCATATTCTTTGAATATTTCAATCATATTAGACTCAAAATATATTAAGCCTTGTTGTATTTTTGCAAAATTATCATATATTAAAAAGCTAATAATACAAAATGCAATTACTAATAAAATATATTTATATTCTTTATTCATACTAATTATCTAAACATTTAATCAAGTTTCAAAATAGAATACACATCACACGGCTCTAAAACCTTTGTGCCATCAAAAGCATTAAGAGAGATTAAAAAACAAATCTCTACCAAATTAACACCGCATTTATTTAAAAGATTTTTGGCTGCATTTGCAGAGCCACCTGTGGCTATAATGTCATCTATCAAAACAACATTTGGTTTTTTGCTATTTTTTTCATCTTTGCCGTCTTTGCAAAAGGCATCTTTTTGTATTTGTAATGTGTTTGAGCCGTATTCTAAATCATAGCTCTCACTAAAACATTCTTTTGGTAATTTACCTTGTTTTCTTATACATACAAAACCCGCATTTAGTTTGCACGCAAGAGCGCTCCCAAACAAAAAGCCCCGCGAGTCTATGCCTGCAATATAATCAATATTTGCATCTTTGTATCTCTCATATAAATGCGTTATAACTAAATTAAAAGCTCTGCTGTTAGCTAAAAGAGGGGTAATATCACTAAATAAAACACCCTCTTTTGGAAAATCTTTTACACATTCTAATTTGGATAATAAAAAATCTATATTTTGGTTAGATATTGGTTTTGTATTGATTGGCATATTAAAACTCATCTTCTATTAACTGGCATAAAATATGACCAAAAAGTATGTGCATCTCTTGTATTCGTGCAGTTTCTTTGCTTGGGACTACTAAATTTATCTTACAAAGATTATTTAACTCCCCACCATCATTTCCACTAAAACCCAAACAAATACAGCCTTTTTTTGCGCCTTCTTTTATACCATTTACTACATTTTTAGAATTACCACTTGTGCTAATACCTATTAAAACATCGCCACTTTTTGCAACAGCATTGATTTGCCGTGAGAATATAAACTCATACCCATAATCATTTGCAATAGAAGTAATAGCACTTGTATCTGTGCTAAGGGCAAATGCGCTAAGAGCGTCTCTCTCTTTTGCAAACCTGCCTGTAAGCTCGGCAGAAATATGTTGTGCATCTGAGGCTGAACCACCATTGCCAAACAATAATATTTTATTGCCTCCTTTTAGCGCTTCAATACAAATAAGAGCTGATTGTTTAATGCTTTCTTCGCAATTTTTAAGTGTGTGCGAAGATAGGCTTATATGCTCTTTGAAAATGTTTTGTATAGTGTTATTTGCCATTAAAAAGAAAACTGAACACCCAAGAATATTGGCACCATTAAACTAATATCATCATTACTTGAAAAATACATTATTTTGCTTTGTGTTCCTAAATATATAAATGAAGTTTCTAATATTCTATATCTAATTTGCAAAGTGTATTCAAAATACGAGGGGCTATCATCGCTTAGAGTTAAAACCTGAGTAGCATAATAAATATTAGCCATTGCATTTATATCTTGATTATAATTATACAAAAGCCCTGCACCGATAGGTAAGGCGATATAATTAAGGCTATCGCCATTGCTGTGAGTTAGAGGATGATAAATAGCTTTTATGCCTAAAGAATAACTAAAAGTATCTTCTAAAACATAAGGTGAAGCTACCTTAAAGCCTGTGCTAAAATAATGCTCTCTATCAGATAAATCCTTTTTTGTTAAATAAGCCGCATCCCAATAATAATCACCATAACTACTCATATCATATATTTGGTTTAAATCTAAGGTTGCTTGAAGAGCTAAAATATTATTATTTATTTGAAAATCTAATTTATTCTCTGCTGATAAAAAACTATTTAAAAATACTGCTAAAAGAGTAGCTGATAAAAGTTTTTTGAGTGCTATTTTGTACTTCATTATATCTCCATTGTTGTTTGTATATATTTTAGCAAATTTATTGTCTTTTTGTGGTTATTTTGTAATTTATTTATTTGTTATGTTGTTAATTATATTAGTAGTGCTTTTGCCTTTTAGTAATGGTATTATTTTTACTTCTTTTGCTATATCACAACCAACTACTTTATTGGCTTCGTAATCGCCACCTTTTACCAAAATATCTGGGCTAATCATTTTTATAAGCTCATAAGGAGTATCTTGCTCAAAGATAACTACAAAATCTATACATTCTAATGAGCTTAAAACCAAAGCTCTATCATCTTGTGAATTTATTGGGCGAGAAAAGCCTTTTAGCCTTTTGATGCTATCATCACTATTTAGCCCAACAATTAAAACATCACCGAGTTTTTTGGCCTTTGTGAGATATGTAACATGCCCACTATGCAAAATATCAAAACAACCATTAGTAAAAACAATTTTTTGTTTGTTTAGGTTTTGTTTATTTGTTTTTATATCTTTACATATTAGATTGATCTCTTTATGTGTTTTTATTTTATTAGGCATTAGAATATTGTTTTTGTATGCTTCTATCTCGCTTAGGGTTGCACTTTGTGCGCCTATTTTTGCTACAACTACCCCAGCAGCTATATTTGCAAATTCTACGCTTTTTTTAATATCCCAACCATTTGCAAAGCCATACCCTAAAGATGCCAAAACCGTATCGCCTGCACCTGTTACATCAAACACTTCTACGGCTTTTGTTTCATATTGGTAGATTTTATTGTTTTTTATAAAACCAACACCATCTTCGCTAAGTGTTACAAGTGGATATTTAATGTTTAGATTTTGTAAACTTTTTAGTGCTTTTTTAAGCTCCGTTTTATTGGTTATATCTATATCAAAAGCATTTTGTATTTCTTTTTTATTTGGTGTTAGCAAATATGCATTTTTGTATTTTGAATAATCGCTTCCTTTTGGGTCTATTAGTATTTTTTTGTTGTTTGTATTAGCTATTTTTATAAGCTCTTTGGTTAGCTCTTTGGTTAGCACACCTTTATTGTAATCGCTTAGCAAGAGCACATCTATATCGTTTAAAAGAGTTTTAAATTCCTCTATTAGTTTTTTTTGCGTTTTTTTGTTTATTGGGTTTGTATGCTCTTTATCTATTCTTACAATTTGATGAGAATTATCCATCACTCGTGTTTTGATGGTTGTTTTTCTTTTTGGCTCTTTTATAAGCTTATAAGATATTTTGTTTTTTTTTAGTAGTTTTTTTAATATTTTATTCTCATTTGAGGCATTTTTGTTCTTGCCAATTACGCTCAAAATTATAGCCTCCACTCCTAATGCCGATAGATTATTAGCCACATTGCAAGCACCGCCTAATTTGGTATTGCTATTTTTAACACCCAAAACTAGCACCGGTGCTTCTGGTGATACTCTATCACATTTGCCGATGATATACTCATCAAGCATAACATCACCGACAACTAATATCTTTGCCATTATTGATTCTTTGTTTTTTGATAAATATTTTTTATCTCATCTATATAATCTTTTATGCCATCTTCTAAGCTATACTTTGGCTCATAACCTAATAGCTCTTTTGTATTTCTTATATCTGCTTGTGTAAAAAACTGATATTGCGATTTATAAGGGTTGGGGATAAATTCTATTTCTTTTTTTGTATTTAACTCTTTAAGTAAAATATTTACCACATCTACAAAGCTTCTTGGTGTTGATGTGCCTACATTAAACACTCCGCTTGCATTTGCAAAATAAGCTTTTATATTTACCTGTATTACATCTTTGATATAAACAAAATCTCTTTTTATCTCATCGCTTTTTTCAAACAATTTTGGATTATTACCTTTTAAGATGTTTAATCCAAATTGCAAAATAGTAGATGCTGTTGTGCCTTTGTAGTATTCATTTGCACCATATACATTAAAATATCTTAGCCCTACTACATTGATATTAGCATTTTGTATTTTGTTTATTTTTAGATATTGCAATGTTAGATTATCCATCGCAAGCTTAGAAAACCCGTATATATTAGCTGGTTGCTCGCTTCCCATTATTTGCTCTTTTGTGTTGCCATAAGTGGCAGCTGAGCTTGAATATACCATATTACTTTTGTGTTTTATGCATAAATCAAGCAAGTTTTTATAAGCATTTGTGTTTGTTTGCATAACCAAAGAATACTCAGATGCCAATGTATCTGATATGGCTGCAAGATGAAATACTATATCAAAATTATACTCATCAAAAAGCGTATTTATAAACTCATAATCGTTTATATCGCCATCAAGGACTATGTGTTTAAAGCCTTGTAAGTTATTATAATTACCCAAAGATTTTAGATTGCCATTAGATAATCTTTCATTATCGCAGCCAAATAAATCAATTACAACTATAAAACAATCTAGATATGTGTTTTGCAAATGCATGGCTAAATTAGAGCCAATAAACCCAGCACCGCCTGTTATTAAAATATTTTTATTATTGATGATTGCTCCTTCGGTTTGCTTGAGTAATAACCAATTTTAACAAAAAACTCTAAATTATTGACTTAATATTTGTTTGAGTAAATATAAATCAAAACTATGCAAGTTAAAACGAGCTTTATCGTAGCTTTGTTTGTTTATTAGAAGCGTGTTTTTTATATTGGCATTTATAGCACAATCAATATCGCTTGTCTTATCGCCAACAAACCAAGATATGCTTGTGTCAATACTATATTTATCTACCAATTCATTTACCATTGTGGCATTTGGCTTTCTGCAATTGCAATTATCATCTGGTGCATGAGGGCAACATTTAACTTCGTTTATTATTATATTTTGTTTTTTTAGCTCATCTATCATATAAGAATTTAGCTTATCATAATCATCTTTACTGAAATACCCTCTACCAATACCAGATTGATTGGTGATAATAAAAAGCAAATAGCCACTATTTTGTAAATACTTTAAAATATCAAAAATACCATCGCAAAATACAAAATCTTCTATCGCTCCAACATAAGATGTATCAATATTTATAATACCATCTCTATCAAAAAAGAATGCTTTTGCTTTTGTTATTTGAGCCATTATTACTCTAAATCAAAAGTCTCAGAAGAAATGCCCTGCGAAACTAGAGTGCTACACTCACTATTAGAGCTATCTACTACAACCGTTATTTCTTTGTTTGATGTATCTACCTCTAAAACAACACAATCAACACCATCTCTAATATGTGTTATTTTAAGAGAATTTGTAGAATCCACACTCCAGATTTTAGAATTAATAGACACACTATCTTCTATTGCATTTATATTTCCATTTATTAGATAATAGCTTTTTACAGATGAGACAATAGTGTTTATATCTTGTTTTACACTAGAACTAGATGCAAGTGTTTTGATATTTGTTAGCTTTGGTATAGCCACAGATGCAATAATTCCTAATATTACTATTACAAAAATAAGCTCTATTAGTGAAAATGCTTTTTGATATGCTTTTTTAGACGCTTTTTGATATTTTAGGTTTAAACACACTATCACTCCGCCTTTATTAGATTTTTAGTTTGTATATTTTCGTTAATGGGTCTATATAAACAGGCTCAAATAAATTCTTATCAAATTGCCCTAAAATGCCTAATTGAAAATACAAAGACTCATAATAGCTATCATCTACCACCAATACCATTTTAGGGTATTGAAGTAATATAACATTTAAATTAGAATTTTCAGCAATATTTTGCACTCTTGTAATAGGCTGGGATCTTTTATCTAACCTTACAGATGCAAATCGTTTGATTAGAACTTTTTTATTATTAGTAAATAATGCCCCACTAACCTTGTCTATATATGTATTTTTATCTAAAATTAGTTTTGTTGTAGTATCTTTAAAATTAGTATATTTTGCAAAATGCCCTCTTGGCTTTTGAACACCATTCATCAAATCAAGGTATGAGAATAATTTAACAACAGGAAAAATATTTATCATTCTTATAGGAAGATAAAAATATATTTCTCTTGTTTTTTTAGGTAATTTTATATCTGTTTCAAGAGAGATTAAAAAATCATTTACATCTCTAAACCCATAATCCAAACTCATCATAGATGTAGTGTCCAAAACTTTAGCAACTCCGTATTTCTTTTTTAACTCTTTTTTAGTATTTTCTACCACATTTGCATCTTTGGAGTTTAATTTTTGATAATATTCAATTTGTTTTTCTATATATTCAACATTTAGCCTTGTCATTTTTGCACCCAAAAGTGGCTTATGTGTTAGAGCATATGAGTTTGGGAAATTCACATCTCCATCGTGCTTTGCACCATCTGAGGGAGTTTTCATATCTGCATAATATCTAAGAGGATATCCATAATCCCACCAAGTTACAACATAATCTTCTCTTGAAGCTATTTTACCCATTGCTACAATTGGTGTTACTTCAATATTTCTAAAAACAGGACCTATTTTATAATTTAGTGCATATTGAACACTTTTAATAAGCATAAAAGATGCAATCAATACACAAACAATAATAGCTAAACCATTTTTTATGGCATCTTCGTTTTTATTTTTAATATATTTTGCAAGAAATTTGTCAATAAAACTGGTGTTAAAGAATACAAATCTAACACATGTAACAATAAAAAATGCATATCCCATACTAAGCACTGGCGAAGCATACATAGCAAACCTAACACCACCAAACATTGCCAAAAAACCAAGCCCCAATACTGGTAAGGTAAATAAAATTACTGGATGTCTGTATAATAAAAACAAATAACCCGCCAAAGATGCAAAAAACACAAAAATATTACCAGATACTCGTAAAACGAAAGAGTTAAAATCAATAACCCCTGCTTCTCGTATAGTTTGAGCAACATTAAAAAAATGCAGATTTATAAAGGCTTTATCTTGAGTTGATAATAAAGTGTCTCTAAATACAAATATATTCCATCTGTAAATTAAGTCATCTAATGCACCACTATAAAGTAATAAAATACTACTAACAAACAATAATCCTATAATATATTTTAAATTATCAACTTTTTTGATAATAAAAAAACTAATCAAAGATAAAGCCACAATTGGCTCAATTAAAAATATTGAATCACTTAAAGAAATACGCCCAATAGATATAGATATAGTTAATATCAAAAAAGCATGTGCTATATAAATAAATTGCTCAATTGATTGTTTTTTATATTTATATCTATAAAGCTCATAAACACCAAACCAAAATAAAATCCCTAAAATAGCAATTTGCAAAGAGCTTCCCTGAGGATACACTGCCCCATAACACAAAGAAAAACAAGATAAAAAAACCAAATAAATATACTTATTTGTTTTTACAAAAGCAGATAATGCCAAAATAATAAAAAATGGCATCACAACAGAAAATATATCTGTATCATAATATCCACTCATAGTTCGGTTAAAATAAGACATAGAAGTCGCACCAAGCATAGCACCAATAAAGCCAAACAACGGTGAGCCTAAAAGTGCCCCAATAAGCACAATAGGAATAACAATTAAAGAGCTAATAAAAGTAGGCAAATAATAAATTATGCTCTCAAGCGAAAAAGGCGTTAGGGCATATACTAATGCTGTAAATCTAGATAGTCCTGCATTAATTGGGGATAAATCACCTAATTGGTGATCGCCATATAATGTTGCATTTTTATTATAACCATTGATTAAATCTCTTGCACCTTCTGCATAAAAATAACCATCATTAGTAGTAAGCATAAGCTCGCCATTATATTTGAATTGTGCGATATTGTTAGCCTGAGTAGGCCAAATAAGCCTAACACCTACACTAAATACAAAAGCAATAATAATTGCCAAAATAGTATTTAGCGTTGGATTAAATATTTTTTTAATCATATATGGCTTACTCTCAATAATATATAAAAATTGTAGATTATCTTTTTGAGAATTGTCTGCTTCTTCTTGCTTTTCTTTTTCCTGGTTTTTTTCTCTCAACCACTCTGTCATCCCTAGTTAAAAGACCATATGGTTTTAAAATTTTTCTAAAATTTGCATCCCAATCAACAAGCGCCTTAGAAATACCATGTCTAACCGCATCTGCTTGAGCACTATAACCACCACCAATAACATTGGCTTTTATATCAACACTTTTTATTTGCTCAGAAACATTTAAAGGCTGAGTTAATCGTTTTTTAATTGCCTCATGTCCGCCAAGCCACTCATCTAAGGTTTGATTATTTATTGTTATAACCCCACTGCCGCTTTGTAGCCAAACTTTTGCTATTGATGTTTTTCTTTTACCTGTTCCGTAAGCTTTATTCATATTTTATCCTTTTACCTGTGCAGTATGTGGGTGGTTTGAGCCATTATAGACTTTTAGATTTTTCAACATTTGCGCACCTAATTTAGTTTTAGGTAGCATTCCTCTGGTTGCTAGTTTGTATAGTTTTTCGGTATGCTCATCTAACATTACATTTAATTTTTTACTCTTAACTGACCCAAAATAACCAGTATGTTTATGATACATTTTATCTTGCAATTTATTTCCTGTAAAAATTGCTTTATTTGCATTTATGATGATTACATTATCGCCACAATCTACATTTGGTGTAAAAGTTGGCTTATGCTTGCCTCTCAATATGCTAGCTGCTTGAGAAATAAGCCTACCAAAAACTACCCCAGAAGCATCTAGCACAATCCATTCTTTTTTTACATCTTCTTTATGTAATGTTTTTGTAAATTTCATTATTATCCCTTTTTGTTATAAAAGCTAATTATGCCCATATAGGCTTAATGTTTGCTTAATTTAAGCATTTTATAAGATATTTGAGATTTTCAGCTTCTATTTGTATGCTACCAACGATAAGTAAAAGAGCCGTGAATACCAAAGGAATTTGAATACCCCCCAAGCTCATTAGAACTTGGTGGCTTTTTAGGTAGTGGTTTTAGGTTTTCATAATCTACTTCATAGCCATCTTTTATAGCTTTGGGATTATATAATCTTTCGTAAAATGGTGATAACTCAACAACATAATTATATTTTGAACCAAAATAATACATTGCTCCAACATATAACCTCATACTATATGTATCAAAAAGTCTGCTTTTAGAATACGACTTTTGTCTAACAAAAGGTCTTATGGCAATATATGCTCTTTTGGAAGCATGGTATAAGTATTTAAAATCATAATCTCTGAAAAACTCGCCACTATCTTTGTCTCTTGTTAAAAATGAATATTGGGCTATTAAAATCTCAAATTGATGTTTGTGTTTGTTAAAAGTTTTTCTTGCAGTTACTCCCAAGCCAATAGTATACGGCGCAAGATAACTCAACGATATAAAAGAGTTAACATATAAATTATTAACATTATCTTCTTTTAGGCTAAGTGTTTGTTTTAAGTTGTTAGGCGCCTCAAAACTTTTACCCAAAAAAGATATTTCTTGACCATATTCACTTTTAAGCCTAATAACAGGGGTATGCAAACACTGTATTTCATATTCTGGCACAACTGCTGTTTTAGTTTGCTTTAATTGCACTCTTTGACAATCAAATTCATAACCAACCCTATTGTTATATAATTTATCTATGGATTTAGTTCTCGCTACTTTTTTGGGCTTTTTGGGTCTTGTTCGTTTTTCTAATATCTTAACCATTCGTTTAATTTCTTTTAGCTCTTTTTTTAAACTTTTGTATTGTTTATTGCTTACTAAAGCATTTGCACTTATGCTAAACATTAAAAATATTACAAAAACTCTCATTATTAGGCTCATTAGTTTTTCTTGTTTTCTAAAAATATACCATCTATATTTGTTTTAGCAATTTTATTTATTTTATCAATTGTATCTATTTGGCAAATAATTTTGCTATCAAATAAATAGTTTTGTGCGATTTTCATATATTTTTCTATCTCTTTAATTTTTGCATTCTTTAATAAAATATATCTTGCATTTAAGTGGTTTGCCAAAATGCTTTCTTTTATGTCTTTTATACTAACCATATAAGATAAATTATTATTTTTCGCATACAAGCAAAGCTCTTCATCGAACTCAAAACAAATAATATCATCTGCTTTTGTGTTTTTTATATCACCTATGTTTTTAATATTTACAAAAGTATGATTAGAGTATTTAGTATTTAATAAAATCATTCCAAACACTCTTTGGAGCAATAATATTTACCATTAGACATTATTGCCTCATTAGAGCTTATATATGTTTTACAACTACTACATTGCACACTAAGAGTAATATCGTCTTGATTGCTTGATTTGTTTTTTCGTCTGCTTGCAGTAAATATCCAAACAAGTGCAACTATACACAAAAACAATGTTATTATTTTTATCATTTATTGTCCTTATGTGGTTTTTTGTTTATCAAAACAAAATACCTATTATTATTTACTTGGCTTTGTTTGTAATCATACTCAAAAAAATATTTATTTTCATTGGCGTTTTTAATTTCATCTTTAAAACTTGAGCCTTTATACAATAAAACATTGCAATTATCGCTAAATAACTTTTTGCTTAAATGCAAAAACTCAGGTATTTGTATAAATGCACGAGATAAAATCAAATCGAAGTTTGTATTTTTTAGATCTTGTATTTTCTGCTCTTTTACTTCTACATTTTTAATGCCCATTTTTATACAAACATAAGATAAAAATGCTGCTCTTTTTGCACGAGGCTCGACTAAAACGGCTCTTGCATTAGGGTAATGTAATGCCACAAAAATACCCGGATAACCACAACCACTGCCAATATCTACAAAAGAGTTAAACGGAGTTATTTTATTTTGTAGTATTCTAAATGGCTCAATAGAGTCATAAATATTGCCATCAATTGATTTATCATCTAAAAGGGCGCTCAAATTATGAGTTTTACCCCATTCTTTAAGCACTTGTTTATATATATCATATTGCTTTTGAAATCTTTCATCAAGCTTTATCATCAAACTTAAGACAAATGCCCTAGTTTGGTTTTTTTGATGTCTATATAATTTTTGTTATGACTATTTTCTCCAACCCAAATGCCAATTCTTTTGTTTATTTTGGTTTTTATTTGTTTTATTTTATCTGGATTATTTGTTAATAAATTTATAGTATTTATTTTAAAAAACTCTAACATATAATCAACCACTTCAAAACTTCTCTCATCTTCTTTAAAACCCAATGCAATATTTGCTTGCAAGGTATCCATACCATCATCTTGCAAAACATAGGCATTTATTTTATTAAACAATCCAATGCCTCTTCCTTCTTGATCTAAATACAATACCATTCCATTGTTTTTTGAGATATACTCTAATGCAAAATGAAGCTGATTTGCACAATCACATTTACAAGAGCCGAAAACATCGCCAGTAATACAAGATGAATGCACTCGCACATTTACAATATCGCCCAAAGTTTTGGTATATATTGCCAAATGCTCTTTGCTACCCTCCTTAAAGCTTGTAATTAAAAAATCACCCCATTTCGTAGGAAGAGTTGCTTGTTTTGATACTTGAATATTGATTTTAATTCCTTTTTGCCTTTAATATACAAATTATATGAATTGTTTTTGTTGATTATTTCTTGTATATATAAAAGTATCTATGTTCTTCTTTTGTGTTTGCAAAAGTATCAACAGTAGCCATAAGAGTAATATCACCCTTGATGACTTCCTTGACAACACCAACTTTTATGCCACTATCAAATATATTCCCAAGCCCATTAGTAACTACTAAATCGCCTTTTTTGACAATAGAATGTTTTGGGATATGTTTAATAATTATAGATTTGTATTTAGGGCTATATCCTCTCATAACACCAGTAGCCCCTTTTGTGCCAATATCTACGGTATAAGAGCAGGCTTTGTTTTCATTTAGATATGCAATAGTTTGATTATCTTCATAGACTACTATACCAGATGCATAGTTTTGTGCATTTAATAATGGGTATATGATATCATTTTTGTCTAATTTAATATCCAAAATCAATGATGATGGATTGTTAAATTCTTTATAGGCAAGTGTGGTTACTAATTGAAAACCATCTTTATGTCTGTATTTTTTTGTTACATTTAAAAGTGTTTCTAATGTCTGTATTTTTTTTATACTTTGTTCATATAAAAGTTTATAATGCTCATTTTGCTTTGTTTGGTTTTGTAAATTTTGTATATATTCAATATTTTGAGAATACATATTTATTTTATTTGCAATAGATGTATGCAAATTAATATAAGATGTTCTAATAGCATTCATAGACTCCAAAGTTCTATTAGCTATATAAATATGCACATCAAAAATCCAAAATACACCTATAAGTAATAATATTAAAAAAGAATTACTTTTGCTCATTTAGTACCCTACCTAAAATTATAAACTTTATAAGTTTTAAAAACTCTATTCATTTGATATTAATTTTAATAAATCAAAATTATCTAAAATCTTAGATGCGCCGTATGCTACAGACAAAAGTGGCTCTTCTGTTATTGTTACTGGAATCATAACCTCAGATTCTACAAACTTGTCTATATTTCTAACCAATGCCCCTCCACCAGTAAGGACAATACCATTATCCAACAAATCCCCTGCCAAATCAGGTGGCATTTGCTCTAATACTTGTTTTATTGCCAATATCAACCCTCTAAGTTGCTCTTTTAGAGCTTCTCTACAATCTTCACTTGTAAATTCTATTGAGCTTAACAATCCAGAGCTATCTCTTCCTTTTATAAAAGTAGTTAATGTTTTATCTAATTTATAAGCTGTCCCAACAGTTTTTTTAATCTCTTCTGCAGTTCTATCGCCAATAAATAAATTAAAATTCTGCCTTACATAATCAACTATGGCGCTATCAAACTTATCTCCGGCAATCTTAACTGATTTTGCCAACACTAATCCACCAAGAGAAGTTACCCCTATCTCAGTTGTTCCACCGCCAATATCAACAACCATATTACCCTTAGGTCCTGATATATCTATGCTAGCCCCAATTGCAGCAGCTATTGGCTCTTCTACCAAATAAACCTCGCCAGCTCCTGCACTCAGAGCCGAATCTTTTACTGCTTTTCGCTCAACTTGGGTAATGCCGTGTGGAATACATATAATAATTCTCGGTCTTACTAAAAAAGCTCTTTGATGGGCTTTATTTATAAAATATTTAATCATATGTTCTGTCATATCAAAATCAGCAATAACACCATCTCGCATAGGACGAACTGCTTGAATATGCAATGGCGTTTTACCAATCATTTGTTTTGCCTGCTCACCAACTGCCAAAACTCTACTTTTGCCATATTTATCTTGCTGAATTGCAACAACACTAGGCTCATTTATAATAATGCCTTTGTTTTTTATTGCAATTAATGTGTTTGCCGTTCCTAAATCAATTGACATATCAACCGAAAAATACGAAATTATCTTATCAAATATCATTGTTCATCCTTATTGTATTGTAAAATATGTTGTTTTGTTATTTTTAAAGTTTTGTTTTTATGTTTTTTACTCTCAAACATAAATTCTAACATAACTTTCTCAAATATTCCCCTCAAAGACCTAGCACCTGTTTTTTTTGATATTGCTATTTTTGCTATTTTTGCTATCGCTTCTTTGTCAAACTCTAATTTTATGTCATATAATGCAAATAATTGAGTGTATTGTTTTATCAAGGAATTTTTGGGTTTTGTTAAAATATTAACAAAAGCTTGTTCGTCTAATTTTTCTAATGTTACCAAAATATGAAGTCTGCCTATAAGTTCTGGAATTAGTCCATATTTAATAAGATCGTGATCGTCTATTAAAGAATAAATATCATCTTGTTTTTTTGATGGTTGCGAAGCTTGGTTAAACCCCAAAGAGGCATTCCCAACTTTTTGTTTAAGCATATCTTCAATACCATCAAAACTGCCCGCACAAATAAATAAAATATCCTTAGTATCGCATATTTGATTTCTTCCATTTGGATGTTTTCTTCCACCATCTAATGGCACAGATACTTCGCTGCCTTCTATAATTTTAAGCAATGCTTGCTGAACTCCCTCGCCTGAGACATCTCTTGTTATTGATCTATTCTCACTCATTCTTGCAATTTTGTCAATCTCATCTATAAAAATAATCCCCTTTTGGGCTCTTTTTATATCTCCATCAGCAGCATTTATTAGCCTTGTTATAATATTTTCAACATCATCACCCACATATCCAGCTTCCGTCAAGCTTGTTGCATCTGCTATTGCAAAAGGTATATCAAGAGTTTTTGCTATTGTTTGAGCAAGAAGTGTTTTTCCGCTACCCGTAGGGCCTATTAGCAAGATATTTGATTTTTCTAAAATACTATCTTTGCTTTTTGACTCTATCCTTTTGTAGTGATTATAAATTGCCACACTAAGAATTTTTTTTGCTTTATTGCAACCTATGATATAATCATCTAATATTTTTTTTAGCTGTGGTGGAGAAATATCAAAAGGCTTTTTGGTTTTTGGTTTTTCATCTAATCTATTTTGAGTATTTTGGCTTTGTGAATGTTTTTGTTGGTTTTTGTTTATTGTTATCATATTATATGCTTTATTCACACATACCACACAAATATTTGCTCTCTCACTCGATATACATGGATTAGCCTCTGTGGATATAATACCGCAAAAATCACAAATAACTGGCTTACTCATCAAACAATACTCTCACTACCTAAAAAGCTAAACCACGCTTAGAGTTGATTATAAAATTACAAAATATCCCAACAGCTTCGTTATCAGAATTTAATTCTAAAAACTCTTTTGCCTTTTCTTTGATATTTATATTATCATCCAAAATAAAATGATATGCTTTTTTTAAGATTCTTATATCATCTTTAAAAGCCCCTCGTCTAAGCCCTATTATATTAAGCCCTCTTATTGTAGCCCTATTCCCTGCACACATACTAAAAGGCGATATGTCTCTATCTATCATAGAGCCTCCGCCACACATAGCATAAGTACCAATATGAACAAACTGATGAATGCCACACATTCCACCCACAATTGCGCCATTTTCTACAACAACATGCCCACTAAGACCACTACCACTACTTATGATAGTATTATCGTGTAGCACACAATCATGCCCTATGTGAGTTTGACACATTAGCAGATTATTATTGCCTATAATAGTTGCTTTATGCTCTTTATCAATACCACCAAGGTGGATAGAGCAATATTCTCTAATTGTATTATTATCCCCAATAACTAATTTAGAATTACTTGCATCAAATGCAAAAGCTTGTGCATCTGTTCCTATAACACAATTGTTATAAATAACATTATTGTTTCCAATAGTTGTGTTGCCTTCTATTACCGTGTATTCTTTTATATGGCAATTATCACCAATAACAACATTATCTCTCAAAACAACACCACTTGCTATTTTAGTATTTTTGCCTATTTTAACATCTGGTCCTATTATCGCTGTTTTTGCTATCACATCAATACCTTGTTTTTTAGTCTTTATCAACAAGCATAGCTTTAAAATCTGCTTGTGCTGCAAGCTTATCATCTACATAAGCCTCGCCTTTAAGCACATACATTCCTCGTCGCTCTTTTACAATACTTACTCTGTATTCTAATCTATCACCCGGAACAATCGGTCTTCTAAATTTAGCATTATCTATACTTGCAAAATACATTGCTTTTTTCTCTACCTCTTCTCTTGGCATATCGGCGTATTTGTATATCAAAATACCTCCAGCTTGTGCCATACCTTCTATTATCATAACGCCTGGATATATTGGATGCCCTGGAAAATGCCCTTGAAAAATGCCCTCAGAGATACTTATATTTTTGTAAGCTACTATTCCTTCTTTTGCGACACTCACCACTCTATCTACCAATAAAAATGGATATCTATGTGGCAGATAATTTAAAATCTCTTCAATACGCATATTACAAACCCTTCTTATAAAATTGCACTCATTATAGCATATAATTTTGTGGTATTATTATATTTTTAATAATAGGTGGTATTTTTATGGTTTTGATGCTTTTTTTTAGTTTGTTTTTTGGCATATTAAATGCAAATGATAAAATAGAAATAACAAGCCATATAATGAAAAGTGGCAAGGTTTTTACAATTATCGCCAAACCTCATTTTGCAGGTGTAAAAATAGAGTTAAAAACAAGAGGCTTTGTATTAGATAGAAACTTCTTTTTTAAAGCTGATAAATTACAATATGTATTTTTACAAGATCTAAATAATGATGGATATGAAGAGATTTATTTATTACTCATTAGACACAAGCACCATAAACCATTTACCGATATAAAAGGCATTAGTGAATATGGCAAACTACTTGCAAAAGAAATACAAGTATTACAACCAAAAGAATTTGACTTATTTTACAAAAATAAATTTATATTAGATAATGGCACTCTATTTAATATAGGCAAAATTGGCAAAGATACATATAAATATAAGTATAGACTCATTAGAGATAAAGCTAATTTTGTGTTAATGCCCTCAAAGGCTATAAGGGCAAATTGGCAAAAATAATATTTTATCAATGATTGATTTTATATAAAAATGGTATAATAAGACAATACACAAAAAAGAGAACAACTTGGATAAAATATTTTACTTTGATTTAATAGTCTTGTTATTGATTTGTTTATTGGGCTTTAAGGGGTTAGTGAATGGCTTAATTAGAGAGCTATTTGGGCTAATTGGAATTATTGGTGGGTTTTTTGCCGCCTCGCATAGTGCAACTGCAACTGCTAACATTATTGGGCTATTTGTTGAAATAGACAATCCTTATTTGCAAAAGCTCTTTGGTTTTATTGTTAGCTTTTTGGTGTTTTGGCTATGTGCCTACATTTTAAGTATTATAATAAGCAAGATATTCCACATAAGTGGTCTTGGCTCATTAGACTCTATTGGTGGGTTTTTGTTTGGGTTTTTAAAAGCATTTTTTATTTTTAGTATAGTTGTTTATTTTATTACAAAAATAGAGTTTTTAAACAAAAGAGTAGATGCTATTATGACTAATTCATTTATATATCCACTATTAAAAGACGGCGGAAACTTTATAATGACAAGCGAAGAAGTAAAATTACAAAGCAAATTAGACGAAGCTGTTAATAAAGCAAAAGAAAGTTTGAGCGAACAAAGTGCAGAAATAATAAGCAATGAAGCTGGCAAACAAATAGAAAATTTAGCACAAGATGTTGCTACCAAAATAAAAGCACAGGTAAATAACACAAATGACTAATACTACAATTAGCAAGGCTGGTTAATGTTTACAGACAAATACTCTTTGCAGCATATAGACAAAGCAAACTTGCTAAAAGAAAACAACATCAACCCTTTTGCACAAGATAGTAAAAGAGAGCTTAGTATTAGCGAGTTTTTAGACAAACACAAAGACATAGGCGATAGCCGAGATGAGAGCAAGCTTTTTACTGTTGTTGGTAGGATTAAGTTTTTTAGAATTATGGGAAAGGCTAGTTTTTTAAAAATACAAGATGGCAGTGGCTTGTTGCAAATTTATGTTGCAAGAGATAATTTGCAAGAAGGCTTTTATAACAATATATTTAAAAAATGTTTTGAAATTGGAGATATTATAGAAGTTAGAGGCTATGGGTTTAACACAAACAAAGGTGAGCTTTCTTTGCATGTAGATGACATACGAATGCTTACAAAATCTCTAAATTCATTGCCAGAAAAATTCCACGGCATCACAGACAAAGAGCTTAGATACAGACAAAGATATTTAGATTTGATTATGAACGAGGATGTTAAAAAAACATTCTACACAAGAAGCAAAATAATATCTCTTACAAGAGAGTTTTTTGAAA
>CAZXTK010000012.1:0-25776 GCA_964643665.1 uncultured Campylobacterales bacterium | reverse complement strand
GGAACTCTGCCTTCTAAATACCATTCTGTTCTTGCCATCTCTGCACCACCAAGTCGTCCAGCAACTGCCATTCTAACGCCTCTTGCACCACCTTTTATGGCATTTTGCATAACTCTTTTCATAGCTCTTCTAAAAGCAACTCTTTGCTCTAATTGCTTTGAGATGTTTTCTGCTGCAAGTTGAGCGTTGATAAAAGGGTTTTTTTCTTCTTTTATGTTTATATGTATATCTTTATTTGCAAGTTTTGACACATTCTTTTTTAGTTTTTCTATGTCAGAACCTTTTTTACCAATAATAATGCCAGGCCTAGCTGCTACAATAGACACTCTTATTGTTTTAGCTGTTCTTTCAATTACTATTGAAGATATTCCTGCATAGTAAAGCTCTTTTTTTATGTATGTTCTGATTTTTGCATCTTCTTTGATAAATTCTGGCATTTTTAAAAACGAAGGAAACCATCTTGATTCCCAGTTTTTATTAACACCCAATCTAAAGGCAATTGGATTGACTTTTTGACCCATTATTTGTCTCCTTTGGCAGTTGTTGGTTTTGTTGTTTTAGTTTCTTTTTTAGTAGATGATGTTTTGTTTGCACTCTTTGTTGTTTTGGCAACCGATTTGCTTGTAGTAGTTTTTTTTGAACTATCTTTAGCTTTTGTTTCTTTGTTTGTGCTTTTAGCTGTTGTTGTTGTAGTTTTAGCTACTTTTTTTGTAGCTGTTTCTAATCCAACTTCAACAAAAATATGTGCCATAGGTTTTCTTATTTTGCTCGCACTACCTCTCGCTCTAGGTCTAAATCTTTTTAAAACAGGACCTCTATCTACCCTGCAACTTTTTACAACTGCATTGCTTGCTTCTAAACCACCATTTGCTAATGCTGATGTCAAAACTTTAGAAATAATTTTGGCTGCCTTATTTGGAGTAAATTCTAAACTTGCTAATGCGTATTCTGCATTCATACCTTGAACTTCTCTTGCTATCAATCTAGCTTTTAAAGGAGCAACTCTTATAAATTTTAATATTGCTTTACTCATTATTGACCAACCTTTCTTTGAACTGTTCCTTTATGTCCTTTAAATGTTCTTGTTGGAGCAAATTCTCCTAATTTATAGCCAACATGACTTTCTGTAATACTTACAGGAACAAAGTTTCTGCCGTTATGAACATTAAAAGTTAGCCCTATCATATCAGGAAGTATCATACTTCTTCGAGACCAAGTTTTAATAGGTTTTTTGTCACCATTTTTAATAGCATTTTGAACTTTTTTTTCTAAATGACTATCAATAAATGGACCTTTTTTAATACTTCTTGCCATTATTTTTTCCTTCTGCTAATAATTAATCTATCGCTTTTTGCTTTTTTGTTTCTAGTTTTGTAACCCTTAGTTGGTTGTCCCCAAGGCGATACAGGATGTCTAGAGGCATTTGTTTTGCCTTCACCACCACCATGCGGGTGATCAATAGGGTTCATCGCACTACCTCTTGTTTGAGGTCTAATGCCTAAATGTCTGCTTTTCCCTGCTTTTCCTATGACAATATTGTTAAAATCTTCATTCCCAACAATACCAATACTTGCTCTACATTCGCCTAAAACTTTTCTCATCTCAGAGCTTGGAAGCCTTAATATTACATATTTGTCTTCTCTACCCATAACCTGTGCATATCCACCAGCACTTCTAACTATTTGAGCACCTTTTCCCGGTTTTAGCTCTACATTATGAACCATTGTTCCAATTGGTATATTTATAAGCTTCATACAATTGCCCGGTAATATATCCAAACCTTTATCGGCAGATTTTATAGTATCTCCAACATTTAAGTTGTTTGGCTTGATGATATATCTTTTTTCGCCATCTTTGTAAATTATAAGACAAATTCTACAATTTCTATATGGGTCATATTCTACCGTTGCAACTTTTCCTTCTATGTCTAATTTATTTCTTTTGAAATCTATTATTCTATAAAGCTTTTTTGCACCAGCTTGTTTATGTCTGCTTGTTATTCTTCCGTTGTTGTTTCTACCAGCACTTCTTTTTAAGTTCTTAGTCAAACTTTTAAGAGGTTTGTTAGTTGTAATATCAGAATTATCTAATACCGACATAAACCTTCTTGCCGGAGTTATTGGTTTAAATTTTTTAATAGCCATAATTTTCCTTATACACTCACATTAGTTATTTGTGCACCTTCTGGTAAGGTTACATAAAACTTTTTAAAAGATGCTCTTGTGCCTACTTTGCCTTTGAACATTTTTTTCTTTCCTTGTTGTCTAAGAGAGTTAACTCTTATAACCTTTACGCCAAAATATTCTCTAAAAACATCTTTTAGTTTATTTTTAGTCATTTGGGTATTGGTTTTAACAACAACCATATTATCACCTTGCAATTCTATTGTTTTTTCTGTATAAAGTATTGCTTTTATATCTGTAATATCTGCCATTGCTAAACCTTTTGCTCTTTGCTTGTTGTCTTAGTATCTTTGTTGGTGATACTCTCAAACACTTCTTTTTCCATAACTATGCTATAAAAAGATGCTACCAAATAGGCATTTAGGTCTCTCTCTTCTATAACATAACAATTTGATATATTTCTAAAAGCCAAAAAAGTATTTTCGTTAAACTCTTTAACCACCATTAGGCAATCTCTTGTTTTCAGATTGTTTAGAAGTTTCTTCGCGTCTTTGGTTTTTTTGCTTGCAACCTCTAATGTATCTACAACAAATAAAGAGCCTCTTTTTGCTTGTTCATTGATAGCATAGCAAAGAGCAAGTTTGATTTGTTTTTTGTTTACTTTTTGGTTGTAGTTTCTTTTTGTAGGACCAAAAATTTGACCACCACCCGTAAACAAAGGCGATCTTATTGTTCCTTTTCTTGAAGCACCACCACCTTTTTGAGAAGTAGGTTTTTTACCACCACCCCTAACTGCTGATCTATTTTTTACTCTTGCGGTATTAGCTCTAAGGCTTGCTAAATATGATTTGTTAAATAAAAAAAGATTATGAGAATTTATTTCATTATAATCTTTTGGCACCTCGCAAGTTTCTTTTGATTTAGAAAATGTTTTTGTTAATACTATTGCACTACTCATTTTATTACCTTTATTTTTCCTAATGCTCCATTAGCACCAGAAACTGAACCTTTTACAACCAAAATGCCACTAACTGGATCAAAAGAAATAACTTTGCTTTTTAAGCTATTTGTGGTATTTCCGTAATGACCTGGCATTTTTTTACCTTTCATTACTCTTCCTGGAAATTCTGCATTACCGATTGAACCTGTTCTTTTCCCCATTCTATGTCCGTGACCACCAGGGCCACCTACGAAGTTCCATCTTTTTACAACACCACTAAAACCTCTACCTTTAGTGTTAAAAGTTGTTTTTAATATTTTAGCTTCGCTCAATATGCTTGTGTCTAAATCGCCAACTTCTTTGTTATTTGTTTTAAGTGAAGCAAATTTATTAAACTCTTTGCTTAGAGAGTATTTTTTTTGCTTACCCTCTATTGCTTTGTTTATTTGTTTGCCTCTTGAATATGCAATAATAGATTTTTTGCCTTCGCTTATTTCGCAAACTTTTGAAGGTATTACTCTAAGTAAAGTAACAGCATTAGATGGTATATCTAACGTTCTACTCATACCTATTTTTTCAACTAAAAATTCCATTGATTTAATCCTTTCCTATTGATCTAACTTCAACATCAACTTCTGGTGCCAAATTCAATTTCATCAAAGAATCAACCGTGTCTGGAGTTGGAGATAAAATATCTATTATTCTTCTGTGTATTCTTATTTCTAATTGTTCTCGTGATTTTTTATTTACATGAGGACCTTTAATAACTGTGTATTTTCTTATTTGAGTTGGTAAAGGTATAGGACCTAATAAATCTACACCTGTTCTTTTTATAGAATCAACTATAGCAACAACTGAACGATCTAATACTCTATAATCGTAAGCTTTTAGTTTTAATCTAATTTTTTCCATTTAGCGCCTTATGTTTCATTTTTAAAACCAAATTGTAGTGTATTATTTTTATAAAGTCAATAAAAAAGCATAATTTAGTGTTTTTTGTTGAATTTCTTTTCCTTTTAATAAGGAAATGATATAATAAACTATGAATAATTTACAATTAGTATATGATGAGTTTATCTCTTATGATATAAATAAACTAAAAATAAACCCACGAAAAACATCATTGCAAAGCAAGTTTTGTCTACTAAAAGGCGGTTTTGCAAGTGGTAAGACATATTTAATATACAATATTTTAAAAAACATCAACAAAGAGCGCATTTTGTATGTAGATTTTTTAGTGTATAAAAACAAAGATATAAAAATAGACAATAAGTTGTTTGAATTTGTTGCTAAAACCAACATAACTCATATAGTTTTTGAAAATATTCAAGAGTTAAACAAAAAAAGCATTGCTATATTAGATAGGCTTAAAAGCACACAAACAATAGAGCAAATAATCATAACTAGCTACGAGATTGGTAGCATTGATGGTTTTGCTACACTTTATTGTAATTTATTAGACTATGAAGAATATATGCTTTTTTACCCAACTTCTAAAACAAATTTGTTTGTTGAGTTTTTGCGAGGCAATAGCAATAAAATAGGAATAGATACACAAACCAAATCACAGAGTAAAACTCAAAGTAGTGATAACAACAAGATAAGAGATATTTTATCTTATGTTAAAAATTTAGATGAATTTAATTGGTTTATGTTTATGCTTGGATATTGTGATAAAAAAGTTAGCATATACTCTATGTATTTAATTTATAAAGCAAACAATAAAATATCAAAAGATTATTTTTATAAACTCTCACTCAAATATCAAAACAACGGAGTTTTGTTTTTTTGTGATAAATATGCAAGCAAGAATTCTGCTAAAAAGCTTTATTTTTATAATCACACATTACATAATCTAAACTCATATCACAAAAACTTACAAGCTACTTTGTGCAATATGGTATATTTGCAACTTTTAAGCAAGCATAATGTGGATAATATTTACTATTATGATTTTATTACTTTTTATTTGCCAAAGCAAAAACTCGCCATTTTGGTAAATGTGTTTTTTAGCGATGAGTTTATTGCAAATAACACAGCCTCTATAATAAGAAGTATGGAGCAAATTCAAATTCAAAAAATAGAGCTAATAAATATAAATACAACAAATACCATATATATAGATGATATAAAATGCGACATATTACCGTTTGAGACTTGGGCATTGTTGTAGTTAAAGGAATAAAATGAAATACAAAGATATTTTATGTGGCATAGATGAAGCTGGGCGTGGCTGCATAGCTGGCGATTTGGTAGTTAGTGGTGTTGTTTTATATGAGGGAATAGACATACAAGGGCTAAATGATTCCAAAAAAATATCACCAAAAAAACGAGAGATTATATATGAGCAAATAATCTCTAATAGTGTGTATAAAATAGTGCAAATAAAGAGCAAACAGATAGATAAAGTAGGGCTTAGTGAGTGCATAAAACAAGCCATTTTAGAAATAATTGAATATATGCAAAGCAGTATTGATGCAAATGTTGATTATCTAATGGATGGTAATTGCACATTTGGTATTGATGAGATAAGATGTAAGATAAAAGCCGATGCTGACACACTACAAGTAATGGCAGCTTCAATACTCTCTAAGGTTACAAAAGACAGACAAATGATTAGTTTACATAATGGTTTTAGCGATAAATATGTGAAATATAATTTTATAAAAAACAAAGGCTATGGCACAAAAGAGCATATAAAAGCCATAAAAGAATATGGGCTAAGCGATGAGCATAGAGCGAGTTTTCAGATTAAGAGCTTAAATAAATAAGCGTAAAAAATCATGTTCTGTTATGCGGGTGATAATTTTATATCACTAACAAGCAAACATTAAGACCTTTAGAGTTGCTATAATGCCTTCTCTTTTAAGGCTTTAGCGAGTGTTTCCCCGATTAAAGATGCCTTATGTGCAATATAAACCCCAGCATCGCTCAAAGCTTGCATCTTGGTTTTTGCATCTGATTTGTCGCATTCTATAATTGCACCAGCATGCCCCATTGTTGTGCCTTTTGGCGCACTTTGCCCAGATATAAATGCCACAACAGGTTTGCTAACACCGCCTTGTTTTATAAAATTCGCACTTTGTATTTCTGCATCACCACCAATTTCACCTATTAGCACAATAGCTTTTGTTTGCTCATCTGCTTCCATCATTTTTAGTATTTCTATGAAAGATAGCCCAATAATTATATCGCCACCAATACCAATAGCAGTGCTAATACCATAGCCTTGTTTTGCTATTTGGTTTGCACCCTCGTAAGTTAGTGTGCCAGATTTGCTTATTAGCCCTATATTTCCTTTTTTAAAAATATTCCCCGGCATTATACCTATTTTGCATTCATTTGGGGTTATTATTCCAGGGCAGTTTGGTCCTATAATTTGCATGCCGTGTTTTGAGGCATATTTTTTGGCATATATCATATCATTAGTTGGTATGCCATCGGTTATAATCACAGCTAATTTTATACCATTCTCGCTAGCTTCTAATATGGCATCTTTTGCAAATCTTGGAGGAACAAATATCATAGATGTATGAGCACCTGTGGCATTTATTGCTTCTTTTATTGTGTTAAAAACCGGCAAGCCAAGGTGAGTTTGCCCACCTTTGTTTGGAGTTACTCCACCTACAATTTGTGTGCCGTATTCAATGCATTGAATAGAGTGAAATGTCCCTTCTTTGCCTGTAAAGCCTTGCACTATTACTTTTGTGTCTTTATTTACCAATATGCTCATTGCTAACCTTTATATTGTTGCCGTAGTGGATTTTATGGCTTTTATGGACTTTGAGGCGCCATCTTCTAAACTATGAGCATTTATAATATTTGGCAAGTTAGATTCTTGCAAAAGTTTCATTCCTTTATCACTATTTGTGCCATCTAATCTAACTACAATAGGTATATTTATTTTTTTGATATTTACTGCTTTTATGATAGCTTGTGCAATAATATCGCAACGGACAATGCCACCAAAAATATTTACAAAAATGCTTTTTACATTTTTATTTTTTACTATTAGCGTAAAGCCTTTTAAGATAGCTTCCTCGCTCGCCCCACCACCAACATCTAAAAAATTTGCAGGGTTAGCATTTGCTAATTTTGAGTTTTTAATCTCATCCATTGTAGCCATTGCAAGACCTGCACCATTTACCATGCATCCAATCTCGCCATCTAACGCTATGTAAGCTAGTCTGTGAGCTTTGCAATATTGTTCATCTTCGCTAAGAATATCCAATTCATTTATATGGGAGTGTTTAAAAAGAGCATTATTATCAAAGCTAAGTTTCGCATCTAATGCTACAAATGCTTTATCTTTATTGGATGTTTTTACTAAGGGGTTAATTTCTAATAAATTCGCATCATTATTTATGTAAAATTTATAGCACTCTTGAATTAAATCTTCAAACTCGCTATTATCTTTGCTATCTATTTGCAAAAAATCAGCAAGTGTTTTTTTGCTCTCTTTGCATATACCTACAAAAGGGTCAATTTGTAGTTTTATAATCTTATTTGGTGTTTTTTGTGCTACTTCTTCTATATCCATCCCACCTTCACAAGATGCTATTATGCTATGGCACTCTTTGGCTCTATTTGTTGTTATGCAAAAATAATATTGTTTTTTTATATCTATGCATTCTTCTATATATAAAGACTTTACAAACTCACCTTTATTGCAAGTTTGATGAGTTTTTAAGTAAGTGTGTAGCAATTTTTTGGCTATTTTTTTTGCATCATCTATGTTTTTGGCTATTTTAACCCCACCTACTAAACCTCTACCACCTGCTTTTATTTGTGCTTTTATTACATATCTACTGCCCTTTAAGTTGGCTACAAGATTATGCAGATTGTCTATATCATTTATATTCTCAACCACAAAACCATTGGGCGAGGGGATGTTGTTTTGTTTGAATAGTTTTTTTGCTTGGTATTCGTATATATTCATTTTAGATAATGTAAGATAGGGTAGATATGATAGCTATAACTGCAATTTGGAGAATATATACTTTTTTTGCATAGTCTAAAAATTCTTCTTGTTTTAGTGCTTCATTGCGTTTGATTACTCTTATTTTTTTATATCTTTTAATCTCAGATACTAAAACAAAAACAAAAGCCAAAATCATTAAGATTGTGGTTATATTAAAACTCGCACTAATCACTATAAGCAAAGCACCGGTATAAAACACAACAGAGCTTAGTGTGTGGTGTGCTGGGGTTACTTGCTTGAATTTTGCATGAAGTTTCATAAAATCTTCATTATCAAAAAACAAATTATAAAGATTATAACAAGCTATTGCAGCAATTGCACTAAAAGCTGCGATGTGCGCATAAATAAATAAATAAATTAAATTTTCCATAAAGGGATTATACCACAATGAAATTAAAACTTTTATCCTTCATTATCTTATTATTTAAATATACAATAAATAGTTTTAACTAATTTAGACAATTTAGCATTAAGCATTTCTATGATAAAGTTTTACCATATTATTGTTTATTTAAAGGATTAAAATAAATAACAAATACTAATAGATTGTGTTGTATTTTGTCTTTTTTGTTATTTAAAAACAAACGCCAAAACTATGGTATGCAAAAACAATGTAAGCACTTTTTTTTGGCTTTTATATTAAAATTAAAATCTTTTAAAAAAGTAATCAATATATAATATAATAATACGATAAAACATAAAACAAAAGGAGAATAAATGAAATTTAGTGGAAAAAATGTTTTAGTAACAGGAGCAGGTAGGGGAATAGGGGCATCTATTGCCTATGAATTGGCACAAAAAGGGCTAAAAGTTTGGATAAATTATAGAAGCTCAGCCAATGAAGCAGATGCGTTAAAAAAAGAGATAGAAAAAAACGGTGGAGTATGTGCTGTTATTAAGGGTGATGTTTCAAAAGAAGAAGAGTTTGATAATATATTCAAAACTATAATCCAAGCAGATGGCTCACTTAGTTATTTGGTAAATAATGCTGGTATTACAAAAGACAAATTAGCAATGAGAATGAGTGTAGATGATTTTAATGATGTTATAAATGCAAATTTAGTATCTACTTTTATAGGTTGTAAATTAGCTATCAAATATATGAGCAAAGCTCGGTTTGGCAGTGTTGTTAATATATCATCAGTTGTGGGGCAAATGGGTAATGCAGGGCAGACAAACTATGCGGCCTCTAAGGGTGGAATTGATGCTATGACTAAATCTTTTGCAAAAGAGGGTGGTAGTAGATCTTTGAGGTTCAACTCTATTGCACCTGGTTTTATAAAAACAAAAATGACAGATAAATTAAGCGATGATATTATGCAAAAATATTTAGAAAACATACCTCTTAAAAGATTGGGCGAATCAAGTGAGGTAGCTGGTGTGGTTGCGTTTTTGCTTAGTGATTTATCTGGGTATGTTACAGGCGATGTTATAAAAGTTAATGGCGGACTTTATACATAAAAAACCAAAAAAATCACTTTTTAGAAAAAAACCAAAAAATTGTGGTATAATTTTAACTCAATCATAAAGGAGATAAAATGGCATTGATAGATGAAATTAAAGAAGTTGTTAGTGAGCAATTAGATTGTGAAGCGAGTAAAATTACAGAGAGTTCTAAATTCCAAGAAGATTTAAACGCTGATAGTTTAGATGTAGTTGAGCTTGTTATGGCTTTGGAAGAAAAATTTGATATCGAAATACCTGATGAAGAAGCTGAAAAGCTTTTGACTGTTGGTGATGTTATCAAATACATTGAAAATATTAAGAAATAATTTTTAGTATTTTTTAGTATTATTATTGCTAGCTTTTGCTAGCAACTAAATATATTGTGTATAATAAATTTAAATATATTTAAAAAGCAAGTAGTTTTAGCTATTTTCTTTTTAAATATATTAAACAAAACAAGGAGGCTTATCAGTGGAGCGTGTAGTTATAACAGGACTTGGTGCAATAAGTTCTCTTGGGCATAGTGTTGAAGAGTCTTTTAAAAATGTTGTTGATGGGAAATGTGGAATTGATAAAATCACATTGTTTGATACTGAAAAATCTAGTGTAAAAATAGCTGGCGAGGTTAAAGATTTTGACCCAACTACTGTTATGGATAAAAAAGAAGTAAAAAAAGCAGATAGATTTATTCAACTTGCTTTGTTTTCTTGTAAAGAAGCAATAGCAGATGCAAAACTTGCAAACGAAGATGGAAAAGTGAGCGATGAAGTATCTGTCAGAATGGGCGTTTCTGCTGCATCTGGTATAGGGGGGCTTGCAACTCTTGCAAAGAGTGCAATAGTTTGTAAAGATAGAGGCCCTACTAAAATATCTCCATTTTTTATACCTGCTTCGCTTATCAATATGATAGGTGGCTTTGTTACAATTGCTCACAACCTAAAAGGTCCAAACCTTTCATCTGCTACTGCTTGTGCTGCGACAACTCACGGAATCTGTGAAGCATATAAAACAATAGTTTTAGGTGGAGCAGATAAAATGCTTGTCGTAGGTGCTGAGAGTGCTGTTACAGAAGCTGGTGTTGGTGGTTTTGCTTCTATGAGAGCATTATCTACAAGAAATGATGACCCAAAAAGAGCAAGCAGACCATTTGACAAGGATAGAGATGGCTTTGTGATAGGCGAGGGTTCTGGTGCTTTGGTTTTAGAAACACTAACAAGTGCAAAAGCAAGAGGTGCAAAAATATATGCAGAGATTATAGGTTTTGGTGAGAGCGGTGATGCTAATCATATTACTTCTCCAACAGTTGATGGACCACTACGAGCTATGCAAGCTGCTTATGAAATGGCTAAAAAGAACAACGGCGGAGAGCTTAAAATTGATTATATCAATGCACACGGGACTTCTACCCCAGTTGGTGATGTTAATGAAACTCAAGCTATTAAAACTCTTCTTGAAGGAAAACAAGATATACCACCTGTTAGCTCTACAAAAGGTCAAATAGGGCACTGCTTGGGCGCTGCTGGTGCATTAGAGACTATTTTTTGTATAAAAGCTATGCAAGAGAGCGTTTATCCTCCAACAATCAACTTAGATGAAGCTGATGAGAGATGCGATTTAGACTATGTAGCTAATAAAAAACGAAGTGGCGATATAAATATTGCTATGAATAATTCTTTTGGTTTTGGCGGAACTAATGGAGTTGTGATTTTAAAAAAGTTTAAACAATAGGCGTAGAATATTTTAAAAAGAAATATTAAACATTAAATAAAAAGAATACAAATGGCAACTTATCTTGATTTTGAACAAAATGTTAAAACAATAGAAGATGAGCTATTGGTAGCAAAATCTAATGGTGATGATTATGCTATACAAATATTACAAGATAAATTACAAAAAGAAATAAAAAAGACTTACTCTAATCTTACGGATTTTCAAAAATTAAAATTAGCCAGACATCCAGATAGGCCTTATGCGCTTGATTATATAAATAAGCTTATGAGCCAAAAAGTAGAGATTTTTGGAGATAGACATTGTGGCGATGATAAAGCCATTGTTTGCTTTTTGGGTTTTATTGGTGGGCAACAATGTGTTGTTATTGGCGAACAAAAGGGTAGAGGTGTTTATAATAAAATTAAAAGAAACTTTGGAATGCCAAACCCAGAAGGGTATAGAAAAGCACTAAGAGCTGCGAATTTGGCAAAAAAGTTTGATATTCCTGTTTTAATGTTGGTTGACACACCAGGTGCATATCCAGGTTTAGAAGCAGAAGAGCGAAGCCAAAGTGAAGCAATAGCTAAAAACTTATTTGAATTTAGTGATTTTGAAAATATTTTAATATCTGTTGTAATTGGTGAAGGTGGAAGTGGCGGAGCTTTGGCTATTAGTATGAGCGATAAGCTTGCTATGATGAAGTATTCTGTTTATTCTGTTATTTCGCCTGAGGGGTGTGCATCTATTTTGTGGAAAGATCAAAATATGGTAGAGAGCGCTACTAATGCACTAAAAATAACATCAGAATACCTAAAAGATGCTAACTTGATAGATGATATTATAAGTGAACCGCTTGTAGGTGCGCATAGACAAAAAGATGAAGCTATACAAGCTTTGGGGGATTATTTCTTATCTACTGTTAGCGAGCTTCAAAAAATGGATAGAAAAAAGAGATTAAAACAAAGATATGACAAATTTATGTCTTTGGGCTCTTTTGGTGAATTTAAAGTGAGCAAAAAGGCAAAAAAAGCTTAAATCAAAGCTTAAAATAGCTTGAAAAGTTAGCTCGTTTGGAGCTTTTTCTTTTGGTTAAAATTATGCAAATGCAATTGCATACAATTTTTGATTATTTTTTATGAGCATATCCAGTTTTAGGCTCTAAAATTATAGTTTTTCTTTTATTATTTTTATCTATAAAAGTTATTTCACATTTTTGAGTTATTTCATCATCGCCCTCATTTGCTCCAATTCTATTAAAAATTCTTCCATCTTTTGCAAATGTTATTTGTATGGCTGTTTGACTTTTAGATGCTTGACAGCTTGATAAAATATCTACTATATCAAATTGTTTTGTAAGTAGGGTGTAGGGGCTATCTTTTTTGTAATTATCGCATGTATTTGTTTTGTATAAATGCTTATTATTTATGGGGTCTCTTAAAGTTTCAACACGCTTTACAGTGTTTGTCCCATTGATTGTATTTTCATTTTTAAATACCAAAAAATACCTACCTCCTTTATTTTTATTGCATTTTTGAAATTTAATAGACCATCTTTTCCTAAACCATTCATTATTATCGATATCATAAGTATCATCAATCATTGCCACATATCTAATGTATTTAAAATAAAGCAGCATTTTATCCACACCAGCATTTAGCTTTGTTGGGATTTTGGCAATTGCAACAGAGTAGATAATGCCCACAATTAAAATAAAAAATATAATCTCAATAAGCATCATAGAGTGCTTATGGCGAAAAATATCCATATTGTTAATTGTTTGCTTTTACTAAAATAAATTTTGCTACTAAAACATTGTGATATTTAATTGGTATAGTTATTGCATTTTTATTATTTGCTTGTAATTTATCTTGTGCGTAAATGTTTTGTTTCAATAATTTATATTTGGCATATAAGTTGGTATTTATTAGAGGTAGATAAAATTGTAATCTATTATTCATACTTTTAGATTCTACCTTGATATTATTTATTTTTATATTGTATTTTTTTGATATTTTTTGCAATTTTATTGCTAAATCTTTTGCTATGTGATAATCATAGGCGAAGTTTTTTTCTTTTATTGGTATATATTCATAAAGAGTTTTAGAGAAATGCAACCCAGCAAAAAGAAGAGTTAAAAACAAAAACAAAAATACAGCCAATAAAAAATGATATTTTCTATTGCACTTTAACCTAATTCTAAAAGAGCGCATAAATTCTTTAAAGCCTATTAAAATGCCCAAAACAACATAGGTAGCAAAGTGGCTTATGTTGATATCTTGTCTTATAGAGAGCAATAAGCTAAGCACAAGTGGCGTAAAAACTATATACCATATAATATCTTTGTTATTTTTGAAAAATGTTTTAAAAAAACAATACAAAATATAAAAAAACAATATAGGAGAATAAATAGAGCTATATCTACCTACAATATCTAAAAAATACCCTTGCGGTAAACCAGAGGCAATAAAAGCATTGTTGGGTAAAAATACAACCCCCAAACACAAAGAAATAAATCCAAGGGCTATATTTTTACTTTTTATGCAATATGCAAATACGGATATAAAAAGAAGAGAAAAAACAGGACTAATAAAACCTAAAGAACAAAGAATAACATAGGATAACGGCTTGGATATATGATATGCATACACAAATAGCAACACACCAAAAACAATAACAATTGCTATATTTACAAGTATGCCAGCTGATGTTATCCCGGGGGTTAGCATAAATATAAAAACACAAAAAAGAGCATCTTTTCTTTTGTCTAAGTATATTTTAGATATTTCATAAAACATTGCAGAGCTAAGTGCATAAAGGATCAAAAACCCAAGCCTTAGGTGAAAATCACTAACCCCAAATAAATTGGTAAAAAAATTACTAATAAAATGCAAAGTTGTGTATTTGTCATTAAAATAATAAACACTCTCTTCATAAGATATAGAAAAGTCGTTTATAGCAAAGCTCATAAGAGAAACTTGTGCTATAAGTGCAAATAAAAATATTATATTATATTTGTGATATTTTAAAAATCTATCAATATGCTTTTTGGCAATATCTATAAAATATGTAGCTATTGATAGAAGTTTAGTTTTTGTAAGCATCTTTTAATGTAGAATACACCATATCTAATGTTGGAGTATCATCTTTGCTGTTTTGTAGTATATCTTGCATCACTATATTATCTTCGCATTCTTTGCCTTTGAAGTTCCATATTTTTTTGTATTTACCTTCTTTGTAGCCATTATCTTGCCTAAATTTATTTAAAGCATTTTTGCCAATGTATAGTTTATATAGCCAATTATACTCCAATGAGCAAACACCACAAAGTGCCAAAAAGTCATTTATTAAAATCATATCATCATTATTACAAATTAATGTTTGCAAAAATTTATCAGAGCAAGATAAAATATCATTTTGTTTAATATTAGTTTTATCTATCGCCTTATAGTCTAATTTTAATTGGCTTTTTTTGATTTTGTTAATTATCTCATCTTTGCAATTACTCTCTAAAAGTTTAGATAGCATAAAATGCCAAATATCCACAAGCTCTATTAAAATATTATCAATATCAATATCCTCTTCAATGCTTTTCCAATGCTTCCACGAAGTAGAATCTATAAGCTCACAAAGTTCCATATAAATACATCTACCCCAAGATATTTGTTTGCCTTTGTTTGTAATTTTACTCTTCCAATTATTCCCACTTGTTAGAATATTTAGCTCTTCTTGCATATTTAGCATTATGTCTAATTTTTTAATATCTTGCTCTTTCAAAATGCCCCTTTTATTGTTGATTATTTTGTTATTTTATCATAAATGAGTATAAGGTATATATTATAAGTTATGTAGTAAAATCAACACAAAATTATATAAAAACAAATAGGAGGGCTTATGAAAGATAAATGCTATTATGAAATTTTAGAAATTACAAAAGATGCAGATAAAACTACCATAAAACGAGCATATAAAAAAATGGCATTGAAATATCATCCAGATAGAAATAAAAACTCCAAAGAAGCAGAAGAGAATTTTAAATATGTAAACGAGGCATATCAAGTGCTTAGTGATGACACCAAACGAAGCTTGTATGACAGAGGAGGCAAAGATGCTATAAGTGGAGCCTCGCAAGGTGGAGGTTTTGGTGGCTTTGAAGGTTTTAGCGACTTTGGAGATATAAGCGATATTTTTAATGATTTTTTTGGTAGAGGCAGAAGCAATCAACAAAGAAGAAATAACTATGGTTATGATTTAGATGCTGTTGTAGAGCTCAAAATTAGTTTTGAAGAAGCTATTTTTGGTTGCAAAAAAACATTAGAATACGCCTATAAAAGCCCTTGTGATAGCTGTGGCGGTAATGGGGCAAAAGATGGCAAATTGCAAACTTGTTCTCAATGTAATGGTAGTGGGAATATATCTCTTGGGGGTGGGTTTATAAATATCGCACAAACTTGCCCATATTGTAAAGGTGTAGGCTCTGTTGCCTTAGCTCATTGTAGTGATTGTTCGGGTAAAGGAAGCAAAAACAACAAGGCATCGTTTGAGATAGATATACCAGAGGGTATAGATAATGATAATCAAATGAGAATATCTCAAAAAGGAAATAAAGCACCAAATGGTGATAGGGGTGATTTATATGTTGTTGTGAGAGTAGATAGGCATAAGCATTTTGTAAGAGATGGCGATGATATTTATTTTAAAGCACCAATACTTTTTACAAAAGCCTTGCTTGGCGGTGAGATAACCATACCCACACCATATGGGGATATGGATATTAAAATACCTGCCCACACAAAAGATAAACAGCAGATTACTTTTAGAGGCAAGGGTGTAAAAAATGTAAATCATAGCCACAAGGGCGATTTTATAATCCAAGTAAAGATTATATATCCACAAAAGCTAACAAGCGAGCAAAAAGAACTACTAAAGCAGTTAGAAGATAGTTTTGAAAAAGATAGAAATGATAGCAGTGATATAATTTCTAAAATAAAATCTTGGTTTTAGGTGATAAAATGTTACAAGAGATATTAAAACAACCAATGGGGGAGCTTGAAACTAATTGCTATATTGTAAAGCTAAAATCAAACAACACAGGTGAGGAATTTGAGATAATAATAGACCCAGGAGTAGATGCATATGATTGGATAAAACAAAATTGCAATAACCCAAAAGCTGTTTTAAATACTCACGGGCATTATGACCATGTGTGGAGTAATAGTAAAGTTGCAAAAGCTTACAATATACCAATTTACACACCAAGCGATGATTGCTTTATGTTAGAGTTTGACCACTCCCAAAATGGTATGCCACTCTCACATGCAACTTATAAAGTTAGCTCAGATATAAACGAAAAAAAAGATGATGAGATAGATAATAAAATATATTTTGATGATATTTTGGTTGAGTTTTTTCATTTTCCGGGACATACTCAAGGTTGTAGTGTGATAAAAATAGATAATCATATTTTTAGTGGCGATTTTATATTTGCAGGCACAATAGGGCGAAGCGATTTTATATTTTCTAATGTTGATGATATGAAAAAAAGTGTGACAAGAATTTTATCATGGCAAGAAAATGTAAATATTCATCCGGGGCATGGCGAGGATACTACATTAGATAATGAGAGAGAACAGCTTAAAGCTTGGCAAAGCGCATTATAGACATTAAGCGATTTTGTTTGTGGTGCATTATTTTATATATTAAAAGATATAAATTTGCTATGCATCAAACAAGCAATCCAAATAAGTATATATGCACTAAGTGCAAATAGCACAGCAGATGAGCCTATGTCTTTTGCTTTTTTTGCCAATATATGATAATCATTTGTGATTAAATCAACAACATTTTCAATTGCAGAGTTTAAAAGCTCAACTATCAAAACAACCAAACCAGCAAAAATTATCAAAACATAACTATAAAAATCAAAACCAAAATCAAATATGCTCAATACTATAAGTGATATTGCAAATAAAATAAGCTCTATTTTAAAACTCATTTCATCTTTTATTGCATAGCCTAACCCACTAAAAGCATAGATTGAATTTTTAAATAATGAATATTTTGGTTGATTCCTTGTTGTTTGTTTTTCTTGTTTGTTTTGTTTATTCATCTTCTTCTTCATCTTTTGTTATTAGCTTAACAAGCAAAATAGAAAGAGCATATAAAAGTATAAGTGGAGCCGCCATTAGTATTTGAGTAATTACATCAGGTGGGGTAAGAATTGCTGATAATATAAATATCAACACAATCGCATATTTGAAAAAATCTTTTAGGGTATGATGGGTAATAAGACCTAAAAATGCCAAAAACACAGATATAACAGGAAGCTCAAAAGCAATACCAAAACCTATTAGAAGTTTAGTCAAAAAGCTCACATAAGCGCCTATATTTGGTGTAACTGCAACAATAGCAGTAGCAAAGTTTATTAAAAATGCAAAACCAAATGGTATGACAATCCAAAAAGCAAACGCACTACCCAATACAAACATAAAAGTAGCGCAAAACACAAATGGAAGAGCCATTTTTTTCTCGTGAGTGTAAAGCCCCGGGGCAATAAAAGAGTAAAATTGATAAAAGATAACAGGCAATGCTAAGATAAAACCACTAAAAAAAGACACCTTCAAAGATGTAAAGAAAGTCTCTTGCAAGGTTAGAGCCACCATTTGTGAGCCTTTTGGAAGTAATGGCTCTATTGGTGATAGCATCCAGTTTAGTATAATCTCATAGTTAGAAAAGCATATAAAAAACCCAATAACCAAAGCTAAAAGACTCTTTATTAGTGCGCTTCTTAGCTCTAATATATGAGGCCTTAAACTAGATAGCATTTTTTATCTTTTTTATGTTAGTTTTAGCTTTGCTATCTTTTTTTTCTTTGCTTCTATGCTTGTCTTTTTTGCTATTTTTGTCTGATTTTTTTGGCGTTGTAAAATCATCTATACCCATATCATCTAACCCGCCTATTGAGGTTAGTTGCTTATTTACACTCTCACCTATTTCGCTAGCATCTTGTTGTAATTCATGGAGTGTATCTTGAAGTTCGCTTGTTTGGGCTTTTACTTGATTAAATAATCTTGCAATAGACTTAATGGCTGATGGTAATTTATCAGGACCTAAAACTATAATAGCTATAACAAATATAAAAAATACTTCGCCCAAGCTCATACCAAACATATAAAAACCTCTTATGATAATTGCCAAATTTTATCTATTATTTGCTGAAAGTTTGCAATTAAGTAGCAGTTTGGTGCAATATTTAGGCAGGTGATTTTGTGTTTTTTGTAGTAAATATTTTGATAGCAATTGACAATTTTTATCTATTATTCGCTAAAATTACACTATTAAATTTTTAAAAGCAGGTATTTATGGTTGCATTTTTGTTGGTGGTTGTGCTTGTTTCTATTTTGTATTTTATAAATAAAGATTATAATACAAATGATTATTTAAATATAAATTTAGACAAAAAGCAACAACTACAAGGTAATTTAGCAGACCATGAAGCAGGTATTTTGGTTGCATTTTTAGCAAAAGTTGCAAAATCAGATGGCAAGGTAAGCGATATAGAAGCTAAGCTTTTAGGCCATATTTTTAGCGATATTGCAAATACATTTGAAAACCCCACACAAATACGAAGTGAGTTAAAACAGATTTATAAAAATGAGCTAAGCAGTTTTGAGAATATCCTAGCACTTTGTAAGAAGTATAAAAGACTAAATACACCTTATAAATCTAAAATATCTCTAATGCAAACTCTTCTAACTTTGGCATTTGTGGATATGGATTTTAGTGATGGCGAGTATATGATTTGTGAGGATATCGCTAATTTTATAGGTGTAAAAAAATCAGATTACGAACAGCTTGTAAATATGTTTGAACAAAACAAACAAAAATCAAAAAATGAAAATATAAATAGCATAAAAAGTGCCTATGATGTGTTAGGCGTGCCACAAGATAGCAAAATAGAGGATATTAAAAAGGCATATAGGGCATTGGTTAAAAAGTATCACCCAGATATTTTGCGAAGCAAAGGTGTTGGTGATGATGGTATAAAACAAGCCAATCAAAAACTACAAGAGATAAATAATGCTTATGATATACTTAAAAAAGAAAAGAAAATCTAATATATGGATAATAAACCAACCTTAAAAAAAGAAGATCTCTCTAAAATAATATGTGATTGCCATCAGGTTAGTTTGGGCGAGATTATATATGCAATAGAGCATCAAGGTGCAAAAACCGCAGAAGATATTGCAAAAATTTGCGATGCTGGTAGTGGTTGTGGTAGTTGTGTTAGAGCAGAAGATGATATTAAAGTAAAAAAACATGATGTGTATTTAGAGGATATTTTAAAAAAGTTTAAAGCCAAATAAGCCCTTATTGCAAATTACAAGAGAGCAAGCAGAGTATAAACACTGCTAAAAGAATTTGAGAGCATTTGAGCTCTATTTGTAATTTTTATTCAAACTCCATTTTCTCAAACAACAATGCCGCATTTAATTTTGCTAATTCCTTAAAAAGATCCAAATGAGCATAAGCATCTTGATTTATCAAATAAGCATCTTCTTGCCCTCCATCATTGTCTAATATTTTTTGAACCTCGCCTCGCATATATACTAAATAATCCTTAGTATATTTTCTAACAGTATTCATATCAGTAACATTGCCATGCCCTGGCACAACTATTTTGGCTTTTAGCTTTTCTATTTTCTCCCAAGCTATTAGCCATTTATCTGTCTCTGTTAGCTTAAAAATAGGCAATAATCTACCATTAAATGCTAAATCGCCACCAAATAGGATTTTTTCTTTTGGTAGCCATAGGGCAATATCGCTATGTTCATGTGCATATCCAAAATATTTAGCTATTACAATCTTGCCTCCTAAATCAAACTTCATCTCATCTTTAAAAAACTTATCAGGCATTACTACTCTTGTGCCAATAAATTTGTCTTTTAATGCCCTCTCCATTCTTGCTTGTATTTTTTGCCCTTTTTCTTTTATTTCTTTTTTTGCGATCTCTTGCGCAATAATAATAGCACCTTGTTCCCTCCAATAATTACTGCCAAGTATCGCATGACCTTGTGAGTTTTCTAACAATACATATTTAACTGGTTTAGATGTTATTTTTTTAATCTCTTCATGCAATGCTTTTGCGAGCATATAGCTAGAACCCGCATTCCAAACAAGCACATATTTGCTACCAACTATAAAGCCCAAATTATTATTATGCCCGTTAGATTCGTATCTATAAGGTGCTGTTACACCAATAGCTACATATACATTATCTGCAATTTCTTTAACATCAGAATAAAGTGGAGAGTCTAAGTTTCTATCAAGTGAGCTTGTTTTTAAGCCTTTTTTGCTCCATATTTTGTAGCTATCTTTATAATGAATAACATTTTTATAACCCATATCTTTTAGCGTTTTAGCCGCAAGTAAGCTTTGCTTGCCATCATAGCAATACACAACAAAACGTTCATTTGGTTTGATATTTATAACTTTATCGCCGATTAAAAACTCTATTTTGCCTCGTGGCATAAAATATAGCTTGTTTGTTTTTATATACCCACCTTGTTTTAGCACATCTTCTTTGCTTCTTACATCTATAACTTTTAGGTTTGGATTTTTTTTAAGCATTGAGAGCAGTGTTTTTGTATCTATGCTATTTATATGTTTGCTAACTTTTTTTAAAATCTCATCATAGTTTTTGATTTTGTGTTTCTCCTTTGCTTTAAGCATATTGGTAGATGCCAAAAAACAAATGCTAATTAGTAATAATTTTGATATTTTTAAATACATATTCAACCTTTTATTTGCGATATGTAAAGTGTATCATATTTTTGAATACAAATACAAATTATTTAAAATTTACAATGGTGCTGTTTAATCATCTGTAATAATAAAAATTTTAATCAAAATTGTAGTTAACTTGGACTACATCATCTAATTCTTCTAATTTATCAACAAGTTTCATCATTTCATCAAACTGCTCTTCATTTAATTCTATATTATTATCAGCAATTCTTCTTAGGCTTGCTTCTTTTGTTTGTATGTTCTTTTGGCTTAAATATTCGCAAAGTTCACCAAAATATTTATAATCAGCATAAATAGTTAGATATCCATCTTCTTCTTTTATATCCTCAAGCCCATAATCTATTAGCTCAAGCTCTAATTCTTCTTTTTGTTCTTTAGGCATATCGTTGATAACAATAACGGCTTTTTTTTGGAATATAAATTCTAATGAACCACTTGGTATTATACTACCCCCATTTTTATTTGCTACATTTTTAACCTCTGCTACGGTTCTATTTATATTATCGCTTGCACATTCTATATACATAAGCACACCATAAGAGCATTTGCATTCATAATGTATTTCTTTTAGCTCTCCTGCTTCTTTTGAAGATGCTCTTTTTATGGCTGAGAGTATTACATTTTTTGGAACATTTGCTGCTTTTGCATTTGCTATGGCAACTTTTAGTGCGGCATTTGTTTCTGGGTTATCTCCACCCATTTTTGCTGCTATGGTTATTTTGGCACCAAGTTTAGGAAAAATCCTACTCATAGCCCCCCATCTTTTTTCTTTGGCTGCTTTTCTATACTCAAAGGCTCTACCCATTATTTTCTTCCTTGTTGGCTATTATGTCTTTAAGTGCTTCTAAAACTTCTTGTGTATGCTCTTTTACCTTTATTTTATTGAATATTGCCAATAAGTTTAATTGTTTATCTAATATAAAAGTGCTTCTTACCACTCCCATATACTCTCGCCCCATAAATTTTTTAAGTTGCCATACTTTAAATTTATTGCAAAGCTCCAAATTTGTATCGCATATTAAATCAAAATTTAAATTATATTTATCTATAAACTTACAATGTTTTGTGCTATCATCCGGACTAACTCCAACTATTTTTGCTTTTAGGTTGTTAAATTGTTCTAATTCATTATTAAAATTATTTGCTTCATTAGTGCAACCTGGGGTATTGTCTTTTGGGTAAAAATATAATATTAGATATTTGCTATTTTCATCTAAATATTCATTTAACATTATTTCTTTATTATTTTGGTTAATTGTTTTTATATTTTCTATTTTGCTACCTACTTGCATATTTATCCTTTGTAATGTTTAACATTTTACAATTAAATTTATTATATACTATTGAATGCAAGATGATATTTTTAAAAGTTTTAACGGTAGTTTTAAGTTTGATGATAAGGTTGCTAATGTATTTGATGATATGCTAAGTCGCTCTATACCATTTTATAAAGAAACACTAAGACTAAGTGCTTCGTTTTTATTAAAATATGCACAAAATAACGCTTTAATATACGATTTAGGCTCATCAACTGGGGAGTTTGCAAATGTTCTTTGCAATATGAATAAAGAACAAAATAATTTTAAACTAAATATCAAAGCAATAGATAATTCTAAACATATGATAAAAAAATCAAAACGAAAACTCTCCCAATTAGATTGCGATGTTGATTTTATACAAGCAGATATTATTGATTATAAATTAGATAGTGGGTGCAGTGGTGTAGTTATGAATTATACTTTGCAATTTATTCCCATACAAAATAGAGAGATGGTTTTAAAAAAAATATTTAATTGCTTAAAAAGTGGAGGAGTCCTTATATTTAGTGAGAAAGTTTTGCCAAATGCCAGATGCTTAAGCCAAAATTATACTAATGAATACTATACTTTAAAAGAACACAATGGTTATAGTGGTGAAGAGATCATAAATAAGCACAAAGCATTGCAAGATGTTTTAAACCCTTTAAGTTACGAGCAAAATCATAGTTTGCTTATAAAAGCAGGGTTTAGAGATATTGATTGCTTGTTTAAGTGGGTAAATTTTGCTACTTTTATAGCTATTAAATATTAAATTAGGAGTAAATATGGGATTTTTATCAATGTTATTTGGTATGGGACGCAAAAAAAAGAGTGTTAATTATATACAAAAGGTTAAAGCAATTAAGTTGCCAGTAGCAATAGACAAACTAACCGAGGTGGAGCTAAAAAGACTTTTAGCAAATGAGCTTAAAACATTTAAACTATTGGATTATTCTAAATATACTCCACCAAAATTAGAAGAAAGAACTTATCAATCTTATCAGATTGGAGTTTTGATTAAATGTATAAAAGAAGGCGTGTTTAACACAATAGATGGTATTGAGCTAACTTTTCCATCTATCGTATCAAAAATGCCACCAGCTATGATTAAAAAGAGAATATATCAATTTGCTGTATCATACACTTCTAATGTTAATCATGGCGCTTCTGATAAGCAACTATATTCTCAACTTGTTTGGAAACCAATTCAGGCTTCTTTTTTGCTTTATTATATAGTTAAAAGCTATAAACCACCTAAATCATAAATTAAGGTTAAAGTAAGTTTTAGCTTTATAAATATCTAACTCTATTTGTTTTTTTAGCTCTTCATAAGAGCTAAATTTTTTATTATCTCTTAGAAAATCAATAAAGCTTATTGTTATTTTTTTAGGAGCCTTAAAAAATGTATTTTGCAGGCTAATAATATGTGTTTCTATTGCAAAGCTATTATCAATAGTTGCTCTGTGACCTATAAAAGTTATAGAATAATATTTTATGTTTTTATACCCATATTTTTTTGCATTTTTTATTTTGCACAATGTAAGCCATACACCATTTTTGGGTATTAAATACTTTTTGCACTTTATATTTATTGTTGGGACAAATTCTTTGTTACCAATACCTAACCCTTTGATTGCCTTGCCTTGTATTGAATAATATCTACCCAACATTTCATTTGCTATTTTGATATTGCCTTTGGTGAGTTTTTCTCTTATGATTTTTGAATGTATTGATATATTGTTTAGTTTAATTTCATCAACTATTACAACTTCTTTTTTAAAAATAGCTTTTAAATCACTCGCTTGATATTTTGCATTTTTTCCAAATTTAAAATCAAAACCAACTACTATCTTTTTTAAATTTTTAAATCTTTTCACAAGAACATTTATAAACTCTTTGCCATCTAAATGCTGAATGTCTTTTAAGTTGTAGTAGTAGCAGGTAGAATTTGTATATTTTTGTCTATTTTTTTTAGGTGTTAGGTTTTGGTATTTTGTTTGTATTACAATTATTGCACCATTTTTATCTAATTTATTTAATAGTTTCTGATGAGCTATATGCATTCCATCAAAACCACCAATGCTCAAAGAGGTTATGGCGTTTTCATCTATTTTTGTCAAAATAAAAAAACTCCTCTATGCTACCATTTTTGCCTTCTTTTTTGCTAATTTCATTTTTGATTAGTTTCCATCCAACCAAATTAGTCAAATCTAAAAACTCTTCCCTTGCTTGTTTTATTGCATTTTTATCTATAACAACTCCCTTTTTGTTTCTGTTAATGTTCGCACCTACTTCAAATTGTGGCTTAAAAAGCATAATTATTTGTTTAAAATTTAACAAATTAATATGTTGTATTATTTTATCTAAACTAATAAAAGAAACATCGCAAACTATTAAATCAAATAAAAGATTGCTTCTAAAATTTCTAATATCAGTATTTTCCAAAGAATTTACTTTTTTATTATTTTTTATTTTGCAATCTAATTGAGAGCTACCTATATCAATACATACTATTTTTTTTATATCATATTCAAGAATAACTTGCGTAAAACCACCTTTTGAGGCACCAATATCTAATACATTTGCATTTTTAAGACAAATATCAATATCATCTAAAAAGTATTTTAGTTTATATCCCGCCCTGCTTACAAATAAATTTTTTTCTAACAGGGTAACTTTTTGCTGTGTTATATTAAATGATGGTTTTGTTATAATGTCTCCATTTACGCTTACATTATGTGATTTTATATATTCGCAAGCTTTGTTTCTGCTTTGAATGCCCATTTTTTGTTTTAAGTATAAATCTAATCTCATAATGTAATTATAATAAAAGTATTTTAAAGGACAATTGGTGGCAATAATTAAGCAAAATAGCTTTTTATTTAATAATATTTTATTTTGTTATTTATTGCATTTTATTTTATTTTGCATATCACTTATTGCAAATACTCATTTTACATATATTTTTTTTATAGGTGTATTATTTCTTTTATTTACACATTACCATATGCACTCTCAATACCACAAGCTTTTTGTAAATATTTTTACAATCTTTATGATTGAGTTGGCAAATCAAATGCAATTGTTTTTTGTTATTGTTCTTTTTATTATTGTAAATGTGTTTTTTGTTCCTAAAATTAAAACACTATTTGTTTTAGAAGCAATAACAAATACTATATATTCTATTATTTTGTATGGTTTTTTGTGTATTTATTTTTATTTTCACAATGTTCAAATTTATGACTTGTTTAATATCATACTAATTAATGTTATTATAGATATCTTTATTGTGAGTGTTTTATTTTGAGAATAAATATTTTACTTGCCTTTATTGCAATCATTGTTTGTGTAATTATAGGAAGAGTTTATTATTTAAGTGTGTATAAGCATGACAAATTTGTTGCTCTTGGGCAAAAAAATTCTATAAAATATACATATAGTGTGGCGCCACGAGGCGAAATTAGAGATAGAAAT
>CAZXTK010000011.1:6253-26036 GCA_964643665.1 uncultured Campylobacterales bacterium | reverse complement strand
CAAACCAGAGAAAATAATATCAAATATCGTTAAAGGCAAAATGGATAGATTTATAAAAGATGCTACATCTTTGGATAAGCAACTTTGCCTACTTAGTCAAGATTATGTTTTTGATGACAAAAAAACAATTGCACAAATTGTAAAAGAATGTGGCGAGGGTGTTGAGATAGTAGAATATGATAGATTTGAACTTGGCGATGGGATTGAAAAAAGCAAAGAAGACTTTGCTAGCGAAGTTGCAGCACAACTTAGTTAGTTTTTGACAATTATTTTATATACTTGTAGCTTGTAATGTATTATGAATATCAATAATGCAGATAAAATAAATTTAGCATTAAGTGCTAAAAACATATCTCATAAATTTGACTATGATGTTTTAGATGATATTTGTATCGATATTTATGAGGGTGAGAGTATTGCAATTATGGGTAAAAGCGGTTGTGGAAAATCAACCTTATTAAATATCCTAAGCACTTTATTAAAACCAAACAATGGTAATGTTATGTTTAATAATCAAAATATATACAGCATTAAAAATAAACAATTATTAAAAATACGAAGAGAGCATTTTGGGATTGTGTTTCAAGCTCATTATTTATTTAGAGGTTTTAGTGCAAAAGAAAATTTAGAAGTTTCTAAATATTTAAGCAACAAAGAAATTGATTATGAAATTTGCAAAAGTTTTGAAATAGACAATATTTTGGAGCAAAATGTAGGCGAGCTTAGTGGCGGGCAACAACAAAGAGTTTCAATTGCTAGGGTGTTGCTTAAAAAACCTAAAATCATTTTTGCTGATGAGCCAACTGGAAATTTAGACATCAATACTGCACAAAAAGTGTTAGATAAATTAATCTTATTTGTAAAAAACAACAACAGCTCTTTGGTTATTGCAACTCATGATGTGCAAATTGCACAAAAATGTGATAAAATATACTTGATTGAAAATAAAAAACTAAAAAAGATAGTTAAATGACACCAACTAAAATTGCATTGCTTAGCTTTTCAAGAACAATAAAACATATTACTACTTCTATATGTTTAAAATATAAGATAGAGCTTTTTTTTAATGAGGCTGATGTTAGCAGTTGTGATATTATACTAATAGATGATGGCGCTAATGGTCTTAGTTATGATAAATATAAAACTTCTGCTAATCGTGTGGCACTGATGGTAAATGAACATTCTAAAGCCTTAGGTATTGTAGATAAATATATAGATAAGATAATATATAAACCCTTTTTGCCCAATGAATTAGCCTCATTGATATTGAAGCTTGAAAACAAAGTAAATAAAGCATATAGGCAATCTATCAAACAAAAAATTCATCATAATTTTTTAGTAGATAGCACAATTATACATGAACAAAAAGAAAATGCTCACAATGAGTCAGCAAATAACAACCAAGTTAATGAAGATAATATAGATGATACTTATAAGCAAACAAAACAATCTCAAACAATAAGTGATTTTGTATCTAATAAAGATACTAAAAACGCAGATGAGTCGCAATTATTAAAAGAGTTAGATAAGGGAGTTGCTCTTGATAAAATATTAGCTTCAAAAAATATATTAGATAATATTGAATATCAAAAAACCAAACAAGATGACAATAAAAAAAGCGAATACAAGGGTTTTGATATTGAGCTAAATCAAGACAATAAAAGTGATCTAAATGATGATAGTGTTGTGAAAAAATCAGAACTTGGTGAAGGTGGAATATTAAATAGCGATGATATTTTAAGTGTTCAAAAACTTCTTAATGAAGCAGATGGTAAAAAAGAAATAATAGGGCAAATAGATACTCTAAGTGTTCAAACTCAACCAGATGAATGGGATAGTATATCTCAAATTATTGATGAATCAATAAAAGAATATACACTTGAAGTAAAAGAGCCACTTAGGTTTGTGCTTAATGCTTATTCTATAAGAGAGCTTGAACCTTTTTTTGAAAAATTAGATAGTGAGGCAGTGCAGTCTTTGATAGATGGCGGAGAGATTTCTTTAGATGTTAAACTAAAAAATGATTAAAGCATAATGTCAAAAATAAAACGAAGTGGCTCAGTATTATTAGTCTCAGGGCCAAGTGGTTGTGGCAAAAGTTCTCTTTTGAGCTATTTATTTAAGAAGTTGGATAATTATTATTTTTCAATATCTACAACTACGAGAGAAAAACGAGATGGCGAGGTAGATGGTGTTGATTATTTATTTACTACCAAAGAAGAATTTGAAAAAAAAATAGAAGATAATCAGTTTTTAGAATACGCTATTGTGCATCAACAATATTACGGCACTTCACTTGTTGCAATAGAACAAGCGCTTAAAAAAAACAAATTAGTAATATTAGACATTGATGTTCAGGGCTTTTTTTTGGCTTCAAAATTATTGTCTAAATATATGACTTCTGTTCTTATTACAACGGATACCCAAAATATATTAGAAGATAGATTAAAAAAACGAAACACAAATGACAATATAAAAGAAAGACTAAACAATTCAAATAATGAAGTAGCTCAAATGGATAAATATGATTATGTTATTATCAATGATAATTTGCAAAAAGCACAAGAGGACTTGTTAAATATCGCTAAGGTATGCTCATTAAAAGCATCTTTATATAAACATAATAATTTTTTAAATCATTGGGTTAGAGATTGATTTTTAATAATTTTATTGACATAGCTTTATTATAGTTATTTAAGTATTTATTTGGTACAATTACAGTTCATTTTATTGTGACTCTTTCAAGAAGGCTTGTATAAAGTTGGCTATATTTTATATGAGACTGGCATTTTGCCTAGCAATAATTTTGCAATTATAGTCAAGTTTAATGGTTAGGAGATTATCATGAAGGTTAGAGCGTCGGTTAAAAAAATATGCGACAAATGTAAGGTTATAAAAAGAAAAGGTATCGTAAGAGTTATTTGCGAAACAAAAAAACACAAACAAAGACAAGGTTAAAGGTGTAATATGGCGAGAATTGCAGGGGTTGATTTACCAAATAAAAAAAGAATAGAGTATGCTTTAACATATGTTTATGGCATAGGTTTACATACTTCAAGAGAAATTTTAAAATCTACTAATATAGATTTTGACATCAGAGTCAATGAGCTAAAAGAAGACCAAGTTGCATCAATTGCAAAAGAAATTCAGCAAAAATATATGGTAGAGGGTGATTTACGAAAAAAAGTTGCTATGGATATTAAAGCTTTAATGGAGCTTGGTAGCTATAGGGGTATTAGACATAGAAGAGGGTTGCCTTGTAGAGGGCAAAAAACAAAAACAAATGCCAGAACAAGAAAAGGCAAGAAAAAAACAGTTGGCGCTGCTCCAGCTAAATAAGGAAATAAAATGGCACAAAAAAGAGTTGTTAAAAAAAAGATAGTTAAGAAAAACATTGCCGATGCTGTTTTACATATAAAAGCAACATACAATAATACTGTTGTAAGCGTAACAGATAATTTAGGCAATACAATAGCTTGGTCTTCTGCTGGTGTTTTAGGGTTTAAGGGTAGTAAAAAATCTACTCCTTTTGCCGCAGGAGAAATAGTAGAAGATGTTTTAGCAAAAGCTAAAGAACATGGTGTTAGAAATTTGGGTATAAAAGTTCAAGGTCCGGGTTCTGGGCGAGATACTGCTGTTAAAACAGTTGGAACAATAGAAGGCATCAATGTAAGATGGTTTAAAGATGTTACACCATTGCCACATAATGGTTGTAGACGTCCTAAAAAACGACGAAATTAAGACTAGGAGAGGATATGGCAAGATACACAGGAGCAGTTGAAAAACTACAACGACGATTAAATACAGACCTAGAATTAAAAGGCGAGAGAAAGTTAAATGGCAAAAGTTCTTTGGACAAAAGACCTTATGCGCCAGGACAACATGGACAAAGAAGAAGTAAGCTTAGTGAATATGGAATGCAATTGCAAGAAAAGCAAAAAGCAAAAATATTTTATGGATTAAGTGAAAAACAATTTAGAAATTATTTTAAAGAGGCTTCAAGAAGAGATGGTAATACTGGTGCAAATCTTATTACACTTATAGAGCAAAGATTAGATAATGTTGTTTATAGAATGGGTTATGCTACCACAAGAGCAAGTGCTAGACAATTTGTTGTTCATGGACATATTTTAGTAGATGGCAAAAAAGTAGATATTCCTTCTTATATTTTAAAAGAGGGTCAGAGAGTTGAAGTTAAAGAAAAATCAAAAACCAATAAACAAATAGTAAGTGCTATTGAATTTAGCAAACAAAGCGGGTGTGCTGATTGGTTGGATGTGGATACAAATAAACTACATGGAGTTTTTGTTAGAATCCCAAGTAGAGATGAAGTGTCTATTCCTATTGAAGAAAGACTAATAGTAGAGTTATACTCTAAATAATAAAAAGGACACATTAATGAGCAAAATTTCACAAACTCCATATATACCAGATAGTATTGAGGTAGAAGAAATTGGAGAAAATACAATAAAAATAATTGCATATCCTTTTGAAAACGGGCATGCAATAACAATGGCACATCCACTAAAAAGACTTCTTATGAGTTCTTCGGCTGGGTATAGTGCAGTCGGCATAAAGATTGATAATATAAAGCATGAATTTGATTCTTTAAATGGAATGAGAGAAGATATTACGCAATTTTTGATTAATATAAAAAATACATATTTCAAAATAAATGATGACTCTAAAGATAGTATAGAGATAGAATATTTATTTGATAAACCAGGTGAAATTAGAAGTCAAGATTTGTCTAATGAAGATGTTGCAGTAACTAATGATATTCATTTGGCTACATTAAATGAAGATGGTATTTTAAAATTTAAACTTATTATAAAAAAGGGTATTGGATATATTTCTAGCGAAGATATAGCTGATGAGATAGGCAAGGATTATATAGCAATAGATGCTTTTTTTACTCCTGTTAAAAAAGTTGTATATAGTGTTGAAAAAATGCCTGTTGGAGATAATCAAGATTTTGAAAAAATAATTTTTGAGCTAAAAACTACTGGACAAATCTCGCCTGTAAAAGCTTTTGAAGAAGCTGTAAATGTTATGTATGGACAAATGAAAGTTTTTGAAAAAGCATTTAACATAGCACCTACTAAATGGGTTATTGACACAACAAAGAGTGATGATACAAATTTAGAGGTTTTGTTTGATAAAATTGAAAAATTAAATTTAAGCTCAAGATGTTTTAATGCTTTGGCTAAGCATAATATCGTATATGCCGGAGATGTAGTGTTGCTTAGCGAAAGTGAAGTTAGGGCTATACCTAGTTTAGGTAAAAAATCATTAGAAGAGCTTTATGGAGTGTTTGAATCATTAGGATTTCCTATTAGTGAAGAAATTGATGAGTCTTTCAAAATAACATTAGCAGAAAAATTAAAAGAATTAGAAGGAGAATAGTATGAGACATAAGCATGGTTTTAGAAAATTAGGTAAAAGCTCGTCGCATAGAAAAGCACTTTTAAAAAACCTTTCTATTGCATTGATTGAGAGAGAAAAGATAGAAACAACACTCCCCAAAGCAAAAGAGCTGAGAAAGTATATAGAAAAACTTATAACAAAGTCTAAAAATGAAGATTTAAATACGCATAGATATGTTTTTGCAAAATTAAATCACAAAGAAAGTGTAAAAAAAATAATAAAACAAATAGCTCCTAAATATAAAGACAGAAAAGGTGGATATACCTCTATTGTAAAAACAAGAATACGAAGAGGAGATAGTGCTACAATGGCATATATATCTTTTGTTTAATCTCATTTTGCTATTTATTATTCAAGTATAGTTTGAAAGGCTTGTAATAAATAGCACCCCCCATTCATTTTTCCTATCCCTTATTTTTAGCAATTTTTAAAAATATCAAAGATCTTATTTATATTTTATATATTAAATCATTTGCTAATTTAAAATTATATAAGCTTATACAAGCCAAGTTGCATAGCATTCTTATTTTTAGCTTAAAACAATAAGTCTTATACAACAATTATACACTTTTTATAAATAATTATACAAAATGTTTAAAAATGATGATACTATTTCTCTACTATGAAAGAAAATAATAAACCAACCATTCAAGAAGATAATGTTTTAGATACTAAAACTGATGAAAAAGTTAAAAAAGACAATAAAATCAACAAAGACCCATTAGAGCTTATGGAGCTTGATTTACTTCTTGGCTCAAATGCAAATGTGGATATTATTCTTGGCAAATCTGATATAAGTTTTCATAGTTTTCTACGACTAAAATTAGGTGATATTGTAGTATTAGACAAACAAGCAGGAGAAGGAGCAGATATTTTTGTTAATCAAAGAGTTATAGGCACAGGAAGTGTGCAAGTAATTAACAATATGTTTGCCATAAAAATAGAAGACTCTATAAATTTAAACGATGTTGTTCATTATTTGCATGATGAACAATATATAAGCCAACAATGAGGAACGCACAATGCCAGCAACCAGCTTAGAGACAGTTCAAAATAAAACAGCTAATGGTAATACTTTTACTAGTAAGTTAAAAAATGATAAATTACAAAGAGAGGATTTTTTAAAAATTATATTAGAAGGTTTTAAAAACCAAGACCCTACAAAACCAAGAGATGTTGATAATTTGATTGAAAACCAATTAAAATTATCAACCATAGAAACAAATGTATCATTATCAGATGATATGAAAGCACTTAAAGAGACTTATCAAAAAAGTGCTTTGTATAGTGCTTCAAATATGATAGGTCAAGTTGTAGAAGATGGTTCGCTAACAGATTCAGGAGAAAAATCCAAATATTCAATTGTGAGTATTTTTAGTAAAGATTCTGTGTTGTATGCAAATGCAAAAGAAATAACCTCTATTACCGATGTTTTAAAAGATTCTACAACCAATAGGGTAGTAAAATACGATGCAGATGGGGCTATTTACGATTCCGATGGACAAAAAATAGATGTGTATATTAAATTAAAAGATCAAAGATTTGATTTAGATAATGGAAATATACAACTTGTAGATGAGGATAACAAAGCGATTACAGATAAAGATATTTTATCTAAATATGCTTATGGGGGAGTATCGGCACATTATGCAAAAGAAGAAAAACAAATACCAATCGATAAAATTTCAAAAATTGGATATGAAGATGGTAAACAATCATAAAAGGAGAGTAAATGTCACATTTAATATGCACATCAATCTATAAAAATAGGTTAATCAATTTATGGATTATACGAAACTTTAACACTAAAAAACAAATTAAAAAGGATTAAAAATGCTACAATCATTATGGACAGGAATTTCGGGCTTAACCACTCAACAACAAGGTATAGATACTACATCGAGCAATATAGCAAATGTTAACACAGTTGCTTATAAATCTTCAAGAGTATCATTTGCAGACCATGTATATCAACAAGGTATCGGTAAAGGTGCATATTTAGCTGGCACACAAAAGCAGTTTCAATTAGGTAATATATCAGTTACCAATAATCCTTTTGATATTGCTCTAAAAGGCGAGGGTTTTTTAACGGTTAGACAGCCTCAAAGTGATGGATCTTCTAAAACATACTTTACAAGAGCAGGAAACTTAAAAATGGGCTCTGATGGAACATTAGAAGATGCAAGTGGAAACAAGGTTCAAGGTTGGGCTATGGTAAAATTAGACCCAGATGATGATGCTTCTGGGGATCTTGTTAGAACGAACCCAAGTGTAAGCAAATTTGATCAAGATTATTCTAAATCTTTAGCATCACAGCTTATTTATAAAAATGGCGAAATTATATCTATAAATGCAAAATCAACAGATTATCAAAAGACCGCTAAGGCAGATGATAAAGCTACTTTTAGCGGAGCAGGGCGTCAAACATTAAGTGCTAAATTACAAAATATAGATTTGCTAAAAAATAGATTACAACAAACTTTAAAAGATTATGCAAATGATCCTAAGGCTCCAACCATTCCATCACAAACAGAGATCGGCTATGTAGATTTTTATGCCTCAAACCCAAAAGTAAAGATGGATTTAAAATCAGGTGATAGTATGAATGTGTATATTAATGGAGAAAATATAACACAAGCTTTTTATGTAGATGACAATCATACTATGAGAGCCTTAGCAGATAAAATATCTGCACAGCCAGGACTTAGAGCATATATGAGTGAGGAAAAGCTTCCTGGTAATCCAGACCCTGAGGTAAATAATTTACAAACTAGGGGGGTTATTATTATAGAAAGTGTTGTTCCTGGCGGAAAACCATTAAATTTAGGAGAGGTTTCATATACTTCTGCGGGTGTTAGATCGGTTCAAAGTAGCGGGACAATAAGAGAAGGTGTTGCAGGTTCAGGTCAAGGTGCCATTGATTCTGCTAGAGATGCTTTGATGGAGGCAGTAAAAGGCAAGCAAAGAAGCATATGGGGAAATGAAGATGCCTTTCCTGATACATATGTAGATGCTTATTCAAGAGGGGTAGATCCTATTACCATTAAAGGTTCTCCCGCTACTGTTACTGCAGGGGATAAATTAAAACTATCAGTTGGTAATAAATCAGTAGAGGTGGAGTTAGATTCTGCTAATATTACTAAATCTAAAGGGGTGGTTGATGCAAATGGTGCTCCTGCTGGTGCTAATCCTTCGGCATTAGAAGTAAATGACCCAGGCGGGGATTTTATTAAACCTAGATCATTTTCGAATGCTCAAGTAGCTTGGACTGGAACAGGTCCCACTTATGCTGTTCCAGGAGGTATTACAGCTACTACGACCACACCTTATTATCCAGCAACATTGGCAGTAGAAAAAGATATACAATATACAGACACATATGATGAGATATTTAAAAATAATATAAAAAATGAAACAAGAGAAGCTTTGGTTAAAGAGGCAGATGATGCATATACAAAAGTATATGATAAAGAGTTATCGCGACTTACATTAGAAAATGATGCCCTACCAAATGCTACAAAGCGAGGTAGCGATGAAGTAAAACAAGATGCGGATACATTGGCTACGAGTGCAAAAATGCAGATTTTGGGAATTATTCCAGTTGCAACAAATGGTAACGGTCTTAGCAACGGGGGTGCTATTCCTGCGCCACCTGCAATACCTCAATATTATGAAGAAGGCGCTACACCTTCTAAAGATGATCCTGTTAATGCAGCAATTATTAGAGCACAAGAAACAGGATACAAAAAAGCAGTTGTTTTGGCAGAAAAAGGTGAGACCGTAAGAGCGCGCGCACTTGCTTTGCTTGCTGAAAAAATTAATGATGATACAAAAGATTCAGAAACAACAGGACTTGCATTGCTTATTAGCGCAAAAGTTATAAATGATAGATTGATTGTTACATCAAATAAAGTTGGAGACGATGTAGATGCTAGAATTGAGTATTATTCTCCAACACTTGCAGCTGCAAATGGTGGTTCAATTGCAGATGGGACAGTAGAGCGACTTAGAAATTTGGATATGAGTGTGCCAACAGGCGGCGGTGCAGATTTTATGCAGATTAAAACCACAGTTAATCAAAAAGCAAGTCAAAATGATTTACAGCTAATATTAGATACTCTTGATATATCAACTATTACTGGCGGAGAATTTAAGGTAAGGGAAAACGGATTAATAACAATAAAACAAGGCTCAAATGAATTTGCTATTGGTCAAATATCTGTTGGGACATTTAAATCTATTCAAGGTTTAAAGCCATCTGGTGAAAACTTATATGAGGCAACAGACCTTAGTGGGGATATAGCCTATACCAAAGATAATGCATCTATGGCTAGGGTGCAACAAAACAACTTAGAATCTTCTAATGCAGATTTAAGTAAGTCGTTAGTTAATTTAATTGTATTCCAAAGAGCATTTGAAGCATCTGCTAAAAGTGTTACAACAAGTGATTCTATGCTTAAGACTTTAATTGATTTAAAAAGATAGCCTATGGAGTTTATGGTAATAGTAATTATTGCTATAGTGATTACATTTTATGTATATTCTAATTTAAGTGTGTATAGAGCATTATATTATAAGATTCAAGAGGAAAACCATATAGTAGAATTATCTAAAAACAAATTAGAAAAACTTTATAATAGACAATATAAATCTTATCTTGCTGTATCAGCAAGCAAAGAAAATTTATCAGAAGAGCTTGAAACCTCCATAAAGCAGTATAAGAATACAAAAAAGCAAGTAGAAATATTGGAAAAAGAAAAACAAATGCTTGAAACTAAAATAGACCAGCTATATGACACCATTGGTAATAATTAAACAATTGAAATTTTTTTTATTTTTTTATTTTTTTATTAGCTTATTGCAAGCAAAAGATGTGATACTTTTTAATTATGGCTCAAGCATAGATGTTAATTTAAATAAGATCCAAAAAACACAAACGAAATTACATCTACAATATATATACAATCAAGGCGTAAAAGAGCTACAAAATAAAAACTATAACCAAGCTATTGCTAATTTTGAACAAACCTTGCAAACTATAAAAGTTCCTTCTTTGCTCAATTTAGGCATATCTTATTATAATCTTAACCAAACAAATGAAGCTATTGCTAATTTTGAACAGATTTTAAATATAAAAAATATTACGAAATATGATCATTTTGCCTATCTATCAGCTAATTATTATCTTTTTTTAACAACTCAAAATACAACATATGCCAATAATGCATTTGATAGTTTTTATAATAAAAAACTATCCACACAATTGTCCAAATTGCTTATAATTGATTTGCATATTTTATTAAAACAATATAAAAAATCTATTTTATTATTAGAAAAATTAGATAAAAAAAATGATTTTAAATTGGGTATTTTGTATGCCAAAATTAAGCAGTATAATAAAGCGCAAAAACATTTAACACTAGCTTATAATAATGCATTATTGCAAGATAAAAAAAATGATATTTTATGGGTTAAGATTTTTATTGATTTAAAATCCAACAATTTAATGGTTTTAAAAGAAGACCTGAACTCTTTATCTAAAAGGAAAAAAGGATTTAAATCTCATATCAAAATGCCATTAAAAATCTTTTTTAATAAAAATATAAAAACAAAAGATGAATATTTAAAAGATTTGTTAAATCTTAAAATATCTACTAAAATAGATTTAATATATTATTTTGCTCCTTTTTTCTTTTTTGATGATGAAAACATTATTCATTCTTTAGCGCCTAAGATTGCATCTAATCAGTCTCCTGAGCAATATAAGGATATGCTTGAATATAGCAAAAAAATATTAAAAATATTAAAGATGGATCCAATACAACGCTCAATAGCAATGCAAGAGGACATTAATCAAAAAACAGATACTTTTTCTTATGAGTATTATAATTTAGCTCTATCTTATGCACAAATTAAAGATTATAAAAGAGCATATGATAATTTTTTAAAAGCATATAGGCTAAATAAAGGTAATAATTTATACATAGCAATGGTTTTGGCAACACATAAAAAAGTAGATATCCCATTAGATGAAGAAGAAGAAAATGCTATGCTCAAACAGCTTACAAGCAAACAAGGAGATTATGATTATTTTGCAAAACAAATTTTTAATATTATAAATAATGATTATTATGATCTAAAAGATTTACCAATATCTGCTATGCATAAAAATAGTTTATTTTATAGAGCATTGGTATTTTTAGACAATTACAATTTAAAGAGCAAAAAAGCACTTAGCGTGTTTAAAATACAAGATGGAAAAGATGCTATGGTATCTTTATTTATGATGCTTGAAAATACCAAACATCTCAATAGAGCTAATTATATAGCTAAGGTGCAAAATGCTTTGCCAACCAAATATAATGAGTATTATTTAAAAAATGAATGGATAGTTAGCGATTTTTATATCAAAATGCTAAGAGCATTTTCTCTTTTTGATGGAGCAAATTTAGAAATAAAAGATAATAATAGCCCTACTTATTTAAAAATAAAAGCTTATGTTTATTTGTTTAGTAATAAATCAAAAGTAGCAAGAGTCTTGCTTACTTTATTGCAAGAAAGATATAATTTAGAAGATATTGATACAAATTATTATTTGGCTTGTTCAATGTTAGATGTGGGAGATGAAGCTAATGCTTGGAGTGTTTTTTTAGATCTAGAATATAAGTATAAAAACAAAGATGCTAAATTTTTAAATGGGTTAAGATTGCTCTCAGATTTCAAAATTGATTCAGCCATAAGTAAGTTTACTTCTAAGTATAATGGAGAAATGGTTGATTTTTCTTTGGAGAATTATGAAACACTTTTGCAAACATTGTGATATAATAAGTGAATAAAGAGAGATAAAACATTAAAGGTTCAAATTTGCAAATACCTCGAATTGATTTAATAGATACTTATGATTTATATTTCAAAAACGAACTTATAAAGCCTAAAAAAGTAGTGTTAGAAGATAACAACAAGATTGAGCCAAAACACGAACAGATTTTAAATTACAATGAATTTGAATTGAGTGCTAAGATATTCAATTTTAACTTAGAGACTTTATTGTTCGAGCATATATACGAGCATAATAATCTAACAATCAATGATCTATTTAGTGAGGATAAAAAATGAAGCCAGATATTTCTTTAATTTTTTATCAAGAATTAATAGATACATTTGATAATTTACTAAATTACAATACAGAGCTAAGAGCAATAACAAAAGCGCATATAAAGGATATTGGCGAGGAGAGATGCTTAAAAACTGTTCTTAATTTTGCTTTTAGTGACAATAATGCTTTTTTAAACCTCTACATTCCAGAGAGCAAACTAACTTCTTTGGAGCATCGCTTGTTAAATGAAGTTGTTGAGCAAAAAGATAAAGTTGATTATGAAACACAAAAAGTAGTTTTTGGTCTAATAGAAGCTTATGCACAAAATATTGTTGCTAGTGTTAATATAAATCACGATGATATTAATGGTTTTAATATAAAAGCTAATATATTTAATATGAAAAAAGTAGAAGAGCTTAAAACTAATGACAATTTGTATTGTTTTGAGCTCACTATGATGGGCGATAGCATTAAACTTTATTTTGAGTTTAGTGACAATTTATTTGCCTATGTCGATATGATTAAAAATAATGTAGATTTAGTAAAACAATCAGCATTAATTGTTAAAAAGCATCAAGACACCCGCGGTGTTGATGTTTTATCTCCAAAAAGTCCAGTATCGCTTTATGATCTAATAGGCGAAGAAACAAAAAAAAATTTAGGTTTGTTATTTGATGTTAAGCTAAAACTATCTGTAAGATTAGGCCATAGAACTTTTTTGTTAAAAGACATTGTTAATTGGGATATTGGTAAGGTTATAGAGCTTGAACAAATGGCAGACGAGCCTTTGGATATTTTGGTAAATAATGTTTATGTAGGCAGTGGAGAAGCTGTTGTTGTAGATGGCAAATTTGGCATTAAAATCAATTATATTGGAAAAAGAATATCAACATAATTGAGATAAAATTATACATAAAGGTTTAAAATGGATTTAACTACGCTAATTGGAATGATGTTGGGTATGGGATTTATTTTCCTTGCTATTTTCCTTGGTGGAGCAGGGTTTGGCGCATATATTGACATACCTTCCATTCTTATTGTTTTTGGTGGAACAATTGCTATTACGGTTGCAAATTTTGAAGCAAATGAATTGAAAAATGTTACAAAAGCTATCGGGGTAGCTTTTCACCCAGTTTGCGTCCCACCAATGCCTGAACTTGTCAAAAAGCTAATAGATTATGCCGTTGCTGCTAAAAAAGGCGGGATGATGTCTATTGAAGATGACATTAATAATGAAGAAAACCCTTTTTTTAGGGAGGCATTTTTATTGGTTTTGGATAATTCACCAAAAGAAATAGTAGTAGAAACATTAGAGACTAAATTAATGTTTATGGATATTAGACACAAAGCTATGCAAGATTTATTTGCCGGAGTTGGTGGAACAGCCGGCTCTATGGGAATGCTTGGGACACTTGTTGGGCTTATTGCTATGCTTGCAAATTTGTCTGACCCTTCTGCTGTTGGCCCTGCGATGGCGGTTGCGCTTTTGACAACAATGTATGGTGCATTTTTAGGAACAATGTTTTCTGGTGTTATATTTTCTAAGTTAGATCAAAAACATAAAGCAGAACGAGCAGCTTATAATATAATAATTACTGCGGCTGGGCTAATGGCAGCAGATGTTGCAATTGGTGCTACTAAAACTCAAATTCAAGTTGCTTTAACAGAGCCATTGCCTGAAGAAGCATAATACTAAAAGGATAATTTAATGGCAAAAGCAGAAGTAGAATGCCCAAAATGTCTTCCTGGCTGGTTGGTGCAATTTGCCGATCTTATGTCTCTTTTATTGGTGTTTTTTGTTTTGCTTTTATCTATGGCTACAATGGATAAGAAAAAAGTAGAAGAATACTTTGATATTATGCGGCGAAGTATGGGGTTTTTGGAAGGCTCAACTCAAACTGCTGCAGCAGAAGAAGAAAGTTTGAGTGAGTTCTTTATGGATGCAACCCAAGCCGGAAGTGGCGAAGAAGTAGGTAGAGAAACAAGCGATAGCGACATAGGAAAAGAAGTAGAAGAGCTTACTATGGAGTTTAATGCTAATAATCAAAATCAATTTGAGGATTTGCAAATATCATATAATGGAAACAATGAATTTACACTTGATATTCCAAGCTCTTTATTGTTTGATGAAAACCAAGCTGTTTTTAAAACCTTACAAGCCAAAGAGTTTATTGCAAGATTAGCAAAAACTATAAGAATAATGCCAAGGTATTTTGATATAGAAGTCATAGGCCATTCTTATGAAGAAGATAATCCCTTAGTTTTGGCAACAAATAGGGCAGTAAATGTTGCAAAAGAGCTTATAAAAAACAAAATCTCACCATCTCAAATAAAAGTATCGAGCTTTGGAGATCAATTGCCTAAGAGCTCTTCTAAATATGAAAATAGAAGAGTGGAGCTTAGGTTTATTATGAGCAATACCCCAAGTAAATCTCAAAAATCACAAGCTGATAGTTTTTTTGATAATTTATAAATAAAGGCTAAATATATGGATACAAATTTAATTGGTGTAAATAGTTTAAATACATACAAAGATGCAAATATTAATAATGCGTTAAAAAGCACTCATAATATAAAAAATGCATCTAATGATAAATTAAAAGAAGCAAGTGATGCTTTTGAGTCCTTTTTTGTTCAACAAATGTTAGAAATATCTACTAAAAACTTACATCTTGCCGGAGAAGGCACAGGTAGTGAAATCATAAAAGGTATGTATATAGAAACAATATCTCGCACAAGCACAGGCGGTGTTGGAATTAGCGATATGATTTATAATTATTTAAAAGAACAACAAAAAAACACATTAAATAATGAAAAATTAAAAAATACAAATAACGATATTTCTAATATCTACGATAAATAAAGGAATATTATGTTGTTGCAAAATATAAATAAGATGATCGCCTTAACCAAACAGTTGCAAGAATATGTTGAGCAAGATATAATAGATGTAAAAAGTGCAAATCATGATTCTTTGTTTGAGAGGAATGCAATTAAGATTGTAAAAATGGATGAATTATTAACAGCTAAGAAAGCTATATCATCGCAATTAGGCGATAGTAATGAATTATATGCCTATGCAGATATTTTAAATGACTTAGAAAAAGAATTGCAACAACTATATACGCTAAACGACTCTTTGGCTAGTATAGTGTTGCCTGTAAATGAAATATACAAAGAAATATTAGATGATATTAGCAATGAGCAAGGAAATTTAGTAGAGGTTAATGCTTGAAAATATATAAATTAGCTTGTATCACAATTAGTATTTTGGTTTTTAATTGTAATGTTTTTGCAAAAGATGAGTATTATACCTCTAAAAGAACTTTTAATTACAATGAAAAAATTGTCAAATCAGCATTATATGTATATAACAAAACTCCTCCTTCTAAATGTGAGCCTTTTAGTTTAGATATATTTGATGAAAAAGATTATGCAATAGTCGCTAAGCATTATATTGGAAGAAATAAAATTATTTGCAAAAAAGACATAAAAAAAGTAAAAATAGAATATGTAACAATTTCTTTTGGGGCAATTAGTATAAAAAGGCAAGGCAAGATTATTAGCAACAATAAAGAGTATATAAAAATAAAGACACTACAAGGCGATACATTTAAGATATATAAAGACCCTAAGAGACGATTGCAATGAGAAGACAAAGATCCTTTATAGAAGAAACTGCTACTGAGGCTCTAAGAAAAGCCAAAGAGGAGTATGGTCCAGATGTTATTGTTCTTGAAACTAAAAAAATAAAATCGCCCCAGATTGGAAAGTTTTTAGTTGAGGTTGTAGTATCAGTTGATGAAGAACTTGAAGATGCAAAAGCCAATAGAATCAGACATAAACAAATTGTAAGTAGATATGGAAGCCATACTACTTTTGATGATGAGATTAAAAAAAGCAGTTTTCAAATAGAACATCAAGAAGAAATAGCGCAAGAATTAGATCAATTAAGCTCAAAGCTAAATAATTTAGAGCAAGAAAGAATTGCACAAAACCAAGCATTAAAAAAGGCCAAACAAACAAAAGCACCAAGTGTAAAATTAACACCAGCTATAACCACTAACGAAATTGAGCGCTCAAAAAATGCACAAGCTTTTATGGATTTTAAAAATCAAATCCATACAATGCAAAAAAATATATCAATTATTAGAAATTCATTAAAAAATGATTTCTTAGCAAAACAAAAAGATGGTAGCAATTTGGTAATACCTCCAGAGTTTCAAGGTATTTATGAGCACTTTAAAACAAATGAGTTAAGCGAAAAACTAATTGATATGATACTCTCAAAAACAATATCATCTGTTCCACTTGTTATCAAGAGCGATGAATATAAATTGCATAAATTTTTTGGTGCAATAATGTCTAAAATAGCTGTTACACACGATGAGAGCATAAATGGTGGCAATATTGTTTTTATGGTTTGTGGCGGAAGCGGAAGTGGCAAAAGCACAAGTGTATTTAAAATAGCAAACAAATTATCACAACAAGATGGTATAAAAGTAGCTTGTATATCATTAGCCAAAGAAGATAGCTATCACAGCAAAGCATTTGAAGCATTGGCATTATCTTATAATACTTATTATGAGTTTGCCTCAACTCCAACAAAATTAAGAGAGATATTAGACAATCTAAGTGATTATAAATATATATTGTTAGACACCTCTAGCATCAATTTTTATAAAGATATGGATTTATTATTGCAGTATAAAATGCAAATAAGATATGCAACAGCTAAGATTTTATTGGTTTTAGGATGTGATACAAAGCTAAAAGATTATAATCTAATATATAATGCACATAAAAGATTAGATGTGCATTCAATAATTGCAACTAAATTAGACATAACCAATTCTATTGGTAATTTAATATCTTTTGTTTATGAAAATAAAATTCCAATATCATATGTTAGTTGGGGCGAGAGCATAGATAAATTTGATAAAGCAAACAGCGATTTTATAGCAAAAGCTTTTATGGATATGAGCTCTGTGAGCGCGATTAAAAAAGAAGATGAAAACAAGGAAATATAATGCGAAACAGAAGGGTAAGAATAAATAAAATACTAAGACATAGCGTAATAGAAAACACATTTAGCATTGATGATTTTATATATCCCTTGTTTGTGGTGCATGGTAATGGAGTCAAAAAAGAAATAAGATCTCTTAAAGGTGTTTATCATTTTAGCATTGATGAGATTTTAAAAGAATGCAAAGAGCTAATAAGCTTAAATATTCGCAAAGTTTTGCTTTTTGGTGTAATAAGCAAAGAGCAAAAAGACGCGCAAGGTAGCGAGTGTCTAAGTAGCGACTCACTAATAGCGCAAGCAATCAAGGCTATTAAAAATGAGTTTGAAGATGATATTTTTGTGATAAGTGATTTATGCTTTTGTGAATACACGAGCCACGGGCATTGTGGGATATTAGATGACAAACAAGTAGTGCATAATGACAAGACTCTAAAAATATCTACCAAACAAGCCCTAATACACGCATCTGCTGGGGTGGATATGATTGCACCAAGTGGTATGATGGATAATATTGTGAGTAGTTTAAGAGAGGCATTAGATAGTAATGGATATGAGTATTTGCCTATTATGAGCTATTCTACAAAGTTTGCTTCTGTGTATTATGAGCCATTTAGAGAAGTAGCCAACTCTACACCATCTTTTGGAGATAGAAGAAGCTATCAGATGAGTGTTGCAAATGGGATGGAAGCACTAAATGAGAGCTTACAAGATGAAATACAAGGTGCAGATATTTTGATGGTAAAACCAGCACTTAGTTTTTTGGATGTAATAAAAGACATCAAACAAAATTGCTCTTTGCCTTTAGCTGTTTATAATGTAAGCGGTGAGTATGCAATGCTAAAAAGCGTTCAAAATAGTTTTGATTATGAGAGATTATTGTTTGAGACTATGATTAGCTTTAAAAGAGCCGGAGCTGATATTATTATCTCTTATCACACAAGAGAGATAGCAAATATATTAAAAACCAAAGAAGTTAAAGATATTTTATAATTAGCAAATTCTTATTTGCTATAAGCTACAACTTCCTCGCCACTTCGTATCCAGCCACTCATTCCGCAATCTAACTCATATATGTTGCTGTAGCCCTCATCTTGTAATATATTTGCCAACACTTTTGTTCTATTTGCACTAGCACAAGTGATAATAAACTTATCATCTTTGTTTTTTATTATTTTATTAAGCTCATTGCACCATTTATCCAAATCATAAGTGCCAATCATACTAAAAAAAGTAATAGTATGTGCATTTTTTATAATACCACTACTAGCCCATTCGCCCTCTCTGCGTATGTCTATCATAGGCACACCCTCACTCATAAGCTCTTTGCACTCTTGTATGTTTGCACTCTTAAAATACTCACTAAACTCTCTCATCGCACCCCTCCTATTGCAATTGTATCCCCAATTTTAGCTAAAAATTTTGATAAAATTATTTTTTGTGTTAAAATACCACTACAAAAAACAAAAGGATAATATATGTCAAAGATAGGAATCTTTTTCGGAAGCGATACAGGAAATATGGAAGATGCTATAAATTTATTAGCTGAAAATTTAGGTAATGATAATGTTGATATTTTTGATGTTAGCGAAGATGTTGCAGATAAACTAAAAGACTACGACAAATTTATTTTTGCAAGCTCTACTTGGGGAGATGGCGAATTGCAAGCTGATTGGGAAGAGTTTATAGAAGAATTAAAAGATGTAGATTTTAGTGGCAAGATTGTTGCAATTGTTGGAATGGGAGATCAAGACTCTTACACTGATACTTTTTGTGACTCTATGAAACTAATTTATGATGAAGTAAAAGATGCAAAAGTTGTTGGAGCTACTAGCACAGATGGTTATGATTTTGAAGAAAGCCAAAGTGTAATTGATGGCAAGTTTATAGGATTAGCACTAGATGAAGATAATCAAGATGATTTAACTTCGCAGAGAATTGAAAAATGGGCTAACCAAATAAAAGGTGATTTTGGAATCTAATCTTCTTGATTGATTTTATTTCAGGGGATTTATGATGAGTTTAGTGTTTTCAAATATGTTAGAGCTTGGTAGCGATTTAATGCCTTTTGAGCTTAAAAATGCCAATACTAACTTATCTGATAGCAAAATAAACATCCAAAAATATGCACAAAACAAAGCTGTTTTTGTTTTGTTTATGTGTAATCATTGCCCATTTGTTATTTTGTATAAAAAAATACTAAACGATATCTATGATTATTGTGAGCAAAACAATGT
>CAZXTK010000011.1:0-6153 GCA_964643665.1 uncultured Campylobacterales bacterium | reverse complement strand
TATCGATAAAGTATCCTCTTTTTGAGTGCTATTATCTTTTAGCCATACTTGCATTTCTTTGCTGTTACCATCTTTATATTTTAATATAGCAATCTTATTTGCATTGTGCTTTGATGATATTGCCAAATGTTTAGAAAAAGAGCGTCTTTTAAGCTCTGTATGCACTTTTGTATTATCAACTAAATTCTCTCTTGCTTTGATAGATGTGTTAAAAACTTCATCTAAAAGCTCTTCTTCTGTCGTGCCTATATAAAAAGTTTTGATATCTATATTGTCTGCATTTAGTATTGGCGAAATTCTCTCAAACCCAATAGCACACCCAATAGCACTAACCTCATTGCCACCTAATTGCGACAACAGCTTATCGTATCTTCCGCCACCTGCAATAGCGCTTTGCGCACCAAGCTCATTGCTTGTAAATTCAAATGCTGTTTTTATGTAATAATCAAGCCCTCTAACCAAATTTTTATCTATGTTAAATTTAATATTGTTGTTTTTTAAAATCTTTTGCAAATGATTAAACTCTGCTTCACAACTCTCACATAGCTCATCTGTGATTTTAGGCACATTGCTTAATATGTTTTTGCAGTCTTGATTTTTACAATCAAAAACTCTAAGAGGGTTAGTATCAATCCTGTGATTACAATCATTACACAACCCTTTTAATCCTTTTAAAATATCCAACAATTTAGCCTTATAAGCACTTGCACATCTATCACATCCAAGAGAATTTAGTAAAATATCAAACTCAATATCAAAAGTTTTAAATATTTCACAAAGAGCCAAAATTATATTTGCATCTTCATAGGTGCCAACTTCTCCAAAACTCTCAAAGCCAAACTGATGAAAACATCTAAGTCTTCCTTTTTGTGGTCGCTCATACCTAAACATTTGCCCGTGATAAAAATATTTAGACACCCCTCCAGCCTTATCTTGCTTATCTTGCAAAAAGCTTCTAACCACACCAGCTGTCCCTTCTGGTCTTAAACATACATTATTCTCGCCCTTATCTACAAACTCATACATTTCTTTGCTTACGATATCGCTACTATCTCCAACACTTCTTACAAAAAGACTCTTTTGTTCTAACACAGGCGTTTGTATAAACTCAAATCCGTATTTTTTAGCAACCTTGATAGCAACTTCCATAAAGTATTCGTATTTTCTACTCTCTTGTGCTTTTATATCGTTCATTCCCCTAAGAGAGTGTATTTGCTCTTTTTTGGTTTTAGCGCTCATTTATAAAATCCTTAATCTTTTTTGCAATGCTCTCTTTGCTCAAACTCGCATTTATTATTTTATGTTTTATGTTTAGTTTTTTTACACATTTTATAGTTTTATTTTGAATTTTGAGCAAATAGTCTATCCCTCTTTGCTCTATGGCATCTTTGCTTTTTTTTCTTAGTCGTTTTTTTAGCTCTTTTTTTGATAATTTTAAAATAATAACTTTATCGGGAATTATATTATCAGTTGCCAATAAATTTAGCTTAATTGATTGCTTAAAATTAAATGCCTTACAATAAGCTACTCCACTTACTAAGCTTCTATCGCTTACTATTATGTTTTGTTTATCTTTTAGTAAAGGTTTTAGCCGCTTTATATGCTCTGCTCTGTCGCTCAAAAACAAAAAAAACTCACTTGTTTTTGATTGTATTTTGTGATTTAGTAAAATATCTCTAAGTTTTTTGCCAAGTTTGCTTGATCCGGGCTCACAAGTAAATATGTATTTTTTGTTTTTTTGTTTTTTGATGCTCTTTTTTAAAATATCTATTTGTGTGCTTTTGCCACAAGTGTCTATTCCTTCTAATGCTATATACATTTAACCCTCTTTGTTGTTTAAATATTTATAAACAGATTTAGGCACAAGATGAGAGCAATTGCCACCAAACCTTATAATCTCTCGCACAGATGTAGAGCTAACAAATGCATTTTGCAAAGTAGGCATAAAATATATTGTGTCAATATTTTTATCCAATGAATTATTTGTATATGACATTTGAAGCTCAAACTCAAAATCACTAACTGCTCTTAGCCCTCTTATGATGTGATTTACATTATGCGCTCTTGCAAAATCAACCAATAGAGTATTAAAAGCTATTGCTTTTGTGTTGCTTATACTCTTAGTTGCACTATTTACCATATGAACTCTTTGCTCTATGTTAAACATAGTGTTTTTTGTATCTGAATGTGCAACTGCTATTATAACATTATCAAACACCTCTCTTGCTCTTTTGATAATGTCTAAATGTCCGTTTGTGATAGGGTCAAATGTTCCGCTATAAATTGCAGTTTTTCCTTTTAATTCCATTATTCACTCCCCCATCTTTTATAAAGATTATTTTCTATGCCTAATGCATCTTGCCATTTACCTATAAAAAAATCCTCCAACTCATCAATGCTTTTTATGTTTGCATAATGAGCTATAACAGGTGGTGCTATAATAACACCTAATTTTGATAGCTTTTTCATATGAGATAGTGCGATAGCACTAAAAGGCATCTCTCTCGGGGATAGTAGTATTTTTTTTTGCTCTTTCATTGCCACACAAAAAGCTCGCTTTATCAAGCTATCACTTATCCCATTTGCAAAATTAGCCAACGAATTTATACTACAAGGCACACAAACAAACGCATCCACCCCAAAGCTACCAGAGCTTATTGGCGCTGATAGATCGCTATTTTTATATATTATTGCTTTTTTATTTTTTATTTTGTGGTTTTGTTTTTCTAATTTTAGAGTTTTTTTAGAGCTTTTAGAAAATATCACAAATGGTTGCACATAAGAAGGCAAATTATTGACAAATTTAATACCCAAATGATTAGAGCTAGAGCCTGTTATTGCCACTACTAATTTCATTATTTTCCTTGCATTTATATATAACTTTAATTGTAGTATATCGTATTTGAATTTTGATTTTATAATCAATTATGGATAATCTCTTTTTTGATATAATAAATCAATCAAAGGAATAAAAATGCTTTACAAAGAAGATAATATTGTTATTGGTAGTGGTGTTGTTGGTCTTATGTGTGCTTATTATTTGCACAAAGCTGGTAAGAGTGTTTGTGTGATAAATGAAGGCGAGTTAGAAGATAATTCATCGTATGGTAATGGTGGGCTTTTATCTCCGTTTGAAAAAGGTCCATTAGCACAACCTGGTGTCGTGCTATCTACTATAAAACAAATTATTAGCAAAAAATCTGCATTTAGTATGAATTTTACTATTGATTTTAGTGTATATAAATGGCTTGTGAAGTTTTTGTTAAGCTCTAATAGTAAAAATGCGAATAGAACAACAGCATTATTTGAAAAATTTGGCGAGATCTCACTTAGAGGCTATGAGAGCATACAAAAAGACGATGGCATTGATTTTGATTTTCACAGAGATGGGGCTTTGCTTGTATATACAAATGAGCAAAGCTTAGAGTTAGCGTATAAAAAATTTAAAGGCAATCAATATGTTGATTTTTTCGATTTTGATGGAGTAAAAAAATATATTCCTTGCATCAACAAAAGTGTTTTAGGTGGAGTTTATACAAAAAGAAACGGCAGGATTGACCCACGAAAGATACTCTCAAGCCTATATGAGTACTTAAAATCAGAGGGGGTTAAATTTATTTTTAATGAAAAAATAATTGATTGTGAATTTAGCACAAATAAAATAAGCAAGATTTATTCAAAAGAGCACGAATACGAGGCAAATAATTTTATTATGGCAACAGGACACAAAGACTTGCTTGCAAAAAAAGCACAAAAAGAGATAATAATGACACCAGCAAAAGGTTATAGTATAACTTTTAAAACAAGCAAAAAAAATATGCCAAAAATAAGCTCTTTATTTGTAGATAGTTTTATGGTTGTAACACCTTTTAAAAATGATATGAGAATAACTTCAAAATTTGAATTAGCGCCAAAGAGCAAACAAATAGATACAGACAAGATAGATAGCTTAAAGAGTATTTTTTTAGAGCATATGAGTGGTATTGATATGAAAGAATGTAAAAATTGGAGTGGGTATAGACCATTAGCATATTGTGATATACCAACCCTTGGAAGAGATGATATATACAATAATTTAATATATGCCACAGGGCTTGGATGGCTTGGCATCACATTTGCACCAGCTGTTGGGCAAATTATTAGCGATTTGATAGTTAGCAATAAGCAAAACCATCAAAGTGATAGTATCTTACTATTTTCATCTATTTATCAAGATTAAATGTTATAATGTCTAAAAGTATATATTTACACAAGGAATGTTTTTGTATAAATTAAAACATATATTTATTGCTTCTTTTATGAGTGCGATTATGTTTGGTGGTTGTTTTTGGGATGATTATATGCGAAGCATTTACAATTACGATACATATTTAGAAGTAAAAACACTAAATGGTGCTATCAAAAGATTAGCAGACCAACTGCAAGATACAGCAGATGGGTATTATATAGATAGAGGAACTATAACAATAACTTCTTTTGTAGATGCTAATAAACTTGAAAAAACAAATTTAGTAGGTAGAACTATAAGTGAGAGTTTGTTTTTTGAACTTTTTAAGCGCGGTTTTAAGGTTACAGATTTTAGAGGAAAAGATGCTATATCTGTTAATTCTAAGGGTGAGTTTTATATAACAAGAGATGTTTCAAGGATTAAGCCAAGAACGCCTAATACTTTTGTTTTGGCAGGGACATATTCTATTGTTGGAAATAATATTTTTATTTCAGCAAGAATAATGGACAATAAAGAGGGCAGATTAGTCTCAGCCGCTAGGGTTTTATATTCAAATGAGGATTGCTCTATTGCATATTTATGTCAAATACAAGAGGCTAAAAGAGCAAGATTACAAGCACAAGAAGATGCAAGAATTAAGCTTAAATTAAAAATAAAAAAAGATGTAACTAGAACTATCATACCGCTTTCAATTGATGATATGCCACAGCCAAAGGTAAATACTACTAAACCAAAAACGAAACCAAAAACTCGTAGTCGTTATAAAAGAGTATTTAAACCAAAAACAAATACAACAAAAACTAACACCAACTTGAATGAGAATTTAGATTTAATGGACAATATAAAAGATGATGGCATAAATCTTAATTAGAAATTAGAGTTAGCGTAGTAAAATTTGATATTTGCAGATGATAAAAAGGGTATGAGATATGAGAAAATGGCTTGATAAATATGAAAACGATAATGTTAGAACACAAATGTATTATGCAAAAAAAGGCATTATTACTGGTGATATGGAATATGTTGCAAAGATAGAGAATTTAGATGTAAATGTTGTATTGCAAGAGATAAAAAGAGGTAGGCTAATAATACCTGCAAATGTTAATCACACTCATCTAAAACCTATGGCTATTGGAATGATTAGTAAATGCAAAATAAATGCAAATATAGGCTCATCTGCAATTATTAGCGATGTGCAAGGCGAGGTTGAAAAAGTGAAAGTTTGCTTAAAACACGGAGCAGATACTATTATGGATTTAAGCACAGGCGGAGATTTAAACGAAATACGAAGTGCAGTTATAAAAAACTCTACGGTACCAATTGGGACTGTGCCTATTTATCAAATACTGCACGAATGCAAAGGCAAGATAGAGAATATAAACAAAGAGATTATGTTAGATGTTTTAGAGCAACAAGCAAAACAAGGTGTTAGTTATTTTACAATACATGCTGGATTTTTGTTAGAATTTATGCCACATGTTGCAAAAAGAAAAATGGGAATCGTAAGTAGAGGTGGCTCTATTATGGCATCTTGGATGATGCATTATCACAAACAAAACCCGTTTTATGAAATTTTTGATGAGGTTTTAGATATTTGTGTCAAATACGATGTTTCACTCTCGCTTGGAGATAGTCTAAGACCAGGTTGTTTGGCTGACGCGAGTGATGAGGCTCAAATTAGAGAGCTAAAAGTATTAGGTGAGCTTACAAAAAAAGCTTGGGATAGAGATGTTCAAGTTATGATAGAAGGCCCAGGGCATGTGCCACTAAACCAAATTGAGCGAAATATGAAGTTAGAAAAATTATATTGCCACGAAGCACCTTTTTATATTTTAGGACCTCTTACAACAGATATAGCTGCTGGGTATGATCATATAAGTAGTGCTATTGGTGCTGCTGTTGGTGGGTGGCATGGGGCTTCTATG
>CAZXTK010000010.1:0-27894 GCA_964643665.1 uncultured Campylobacterales bacterium | reverse complement strand
TTCGCGAGAACATATCAAGCACCCTGCCTGTTAGCTTGTCTTTGTCGTATTCAAAAACAAATCTATCTGTTGCAAAAAGTGGAGTTAGGTTATCAAATAGTGGTCTGTTTTTTGCATCTTTTGCTGGTAGGTAGTTGATAGCTTCTACTTTTAAAAGAGCATAGTATTTTTCGCTCTCTTTGCTTGGTGGGCGAACTTGCCCAGATATAATATCTCCGTTTCTTAGTGCAAATTTTTTGATCTGCGAGGTGCTAACATAGACATCACTGCTAGAATCGCTAAATCTACCATCATCAGCTCTTAAAAAGCCAAATCCGTTTTCTCTTATGTCTAAAATACCTGTAAAAAGCAAATACCCGCCACTTGTTATTTGCGAGCTTAAAATACTAAAAATAAGATCTTGCCTTTTTAGCTCTTGTGGGTTTTCTACTTCTAATTCTATTGCAATTTTTAGCAACTCTTCCATAGGCTTACATCTTAACTGCTCTATTGTTAGCCCTTCTACTGGTTTGTGTTGTTTTTGTTTTGAATTGTTTTTGTTTTGAGAATTATTTGAGGTCGTGTTTTGTGATTGGGTTGCCATTAAATGCCTTTAAGAAATGTTTGTGTGATTTGTATATGTATGGAGGAGCCACCCAGGATCGAACTGGGGAATGACAGATTTGCAATCTATTGCCTTACCACTTGGCCATGGCTCCATAAATGTTTAAAGCAAAATTATAGCCAAAAATAATTAAATATCAAACAAGCTACTTTTAGGCTTGCTGTGTGGGATTATTTTGAAATAAAGTTTAAAAAATCATCAGCGTTTTTAAAGCCAACTATTCTGTGTTGTCTTATCTCTTTGGAGTTTGTGTCAAAAAATATCAATGCCGGTGGTCCAAAAATATTAAAATGCTTATATAGCTCTTTATCTTGTGGGGTGTTTTTGGTTGTGTCTATTTTTATTAGCTTGTAATCTTGTAGTAGTTTTATAACTCGCTCATCTTTAAAAGTAATATCTTCTAACTCTTTGCAAGATACACACCAATCAGCACTAAAATCTACCATGATAGGTTTTGGGTTTTTGGCATTTTTGTTTTGCTCTAAAATAGCATTTAGCTCTTGTAATGAGGCAATCTTGCTAAAAGTTAGCTTGCCCTCTTGCTCTTGCGAGGTAAGCAATGTAGTAGAAGCAATGATATAGAGCATACCAAAAGCAAGAGCAAAAAATATTATAGAAACGCGTTTTAGTAGTGTTTGGCTTTGTTTTAGCAAATATGCACCATATACACCAAATACTATAAGTAGCAGGATAAGGCAGATAGTATCTGATATGATTCTCTCTAACATGTAAATAGCAAAAACAAGCATAGCTATACCAAATAATTGGCTAACTAAATTCATCCACATACCTGGTTTTGGCATATATTTGCCAGCTCCGAGCCCTATTATGAGCATAGGCACACCCAACCCTATGCTCATTACAAAAAGCGCTAAGCCACCTAACACAAAATCGCCACTCTGCCCTATATAAATAAGAGCCCCTGCAAGTGGTGGAGCAACACAAGGACCAACTATTAAAGCGCTAAAAAAGCCCATAATAGCTACACCCAATAGAGAGTTTGCTTCTTTTGTGTGCAGTTTGTTTTGGATAAAAGCAGGCATTTGTAGCTTAAAAGCTCCAAACATACTAAAAGCAAGCAGCACAAACACACCAGCAAATATGCTTATTACCCATGGGTTTTGCAAATATGCTTGGATATTAGCACCAAACATACCAGCTAAAACACCAGCAATACTATAAGCAACACTCATTGAAAGCACATAGACCAAAGATATAGCAAAGCTTTTTTTAATGCTTAGATTGCCTTGCTCTTTTGAGTATGAAACTAATATGCTAGATATTATAGGTATCATAGGGAAAATACACGGAGTAAGAGATAGCAATAATCCAAAACCAAAAAAGGTTAGAAGTATTATTGCTAAATTTGAGTTTGCTAATGTGTCGCTTATTGCCTCGCTCTCGCTTTTTTGTTTTTGTGTGTTAGTTGGCGCTTGCATAAAGCTTGGCTTGTTAGAATTGGTGTTTTTGATTTGTAGTTTATTGTTTGCATATTTTACATTTTTGCGTATCGGTGGATAACAAAAACCACCTTTTGAGCAACCTTGATATTTGATAATAAGGCTAAAATCATCACTACCGATAGCTTTTTGAATATCTTTTGCATTTATTTTAAAGATAGCTTTGTCAAACAATACCACAAAGCCGTGGTATTTTACACCTTTTGGAAAACTGCTAAGATGACTAACATTTAGACTATTTGCATTGTTAGATGGAGCTGATGAAACAAATAAATCCAATGAATTAGCATACAAATAAGCAGTTTTGTCTATTTGGATATTTATTTGAATATCTTGATTGTTCGTTTGTTTGACGCTAAATTTATAAGCGTCTTTTACATCTAATGGCTCATTAAAAGATAGCGAATAAGCAAAAGTGCCACTAAAAAAAAATAATATGGTAGCTGTTAGAAATTTAGTGCAAAAGAGTTTTAATATTTTAGCTTCCATATCAGTTCTCATCGTGCAATGATTTAATATAAGCTTTTAGTATTACTTGCTTTTTAACCGGTCTGTTTTGATGTGCAACTTCTACATTGCCTAATTTTTCTACAATTTTCATACTCTCTTTTGTAACATGCCCAAAAATTGTATGATGCCCATTTAGCCAAGGTGTAGGTGCAAGTGTTATAAAAAACTGGCTTTTGTTTGTGTTTGGACCTGCATTTGCCATGGCTAAAATACCTTTTTTGTCAAACACTACATTTGGAGCAAACTCATCTTTGAAATCTTTGCCCCAAATAGAGCTACCACCTCTACCTGTGCCGGTTGGATCGCCTCCTTGTATCATAAAGCCTTTTATGATTCTATGAAAAATAACTCCATTATAATAGCCTTTTTTGATAAGAGCTATAAAGTTTTCTACTGCTTTTGGTGCTTTGTTAGGCAATAGCTCTATTTCTATAATCCCTGCATTTGTCTCTAATACAGCAATTGGGTTTTTTGCTTGTAAGCTAATTGTTAAAAGCAAAATTGTTAGTATGGTTTTTAATAAATTATTTTTCATTTTCTTCCTTTTATGCTTATGAAACATATTATCACAAAAAGCATTAAGGCTAAATAATTGCGTATTTAATATATTTTGTATTATAATTGATACACTCTACAAAAAGGTGATGATGATGAAAAAAACATATAAAGTTTTGAATGTAAAATGTGGCGGATGTGCAAACACTCTAAAAAAAGATTTATTAGATGAGTTTGGCGAGGTTGAAGTAAATTTAGATGTAACCCCAAGAGAGATTACGCTTGAACTATCTAATAGCGATATAGCCTATGAGAGCCTTAGAATGAGGCTAAGAAAGCTAGGTTATCCATTAGCTGATGATGAGTTGTCTGCGATTGAGAGCGTTGGTGCGAGTGCAAAAAGTTTTGTATCTTGTGCTATTGGCAAAATAGACAATATGAGCCACAAGAAGGATTAGATAGTGTTTGAGTTTATTATCGGGGTATTTTTAATATATTGCACTCTTGTTTTGCTTACTTCGTATTTGCAAATAACCTATGTGCAAAACAAAATAAACAAAAAAGAAGTAATACTCTCAAAAAAACAATACAAAAAAGCAGGAAAATATACAATAGACACACAAAAATTTAGCATTGTTAGCAATATTTTTGATTTTGGTGTTATTTTTATATGGCTTGTATGGGGGCTTAGCTTTTTGCAAAATGAGCTTTTGTTTGTAAAATCATACAATAGCACTTTGTTTGATGTCGTGTTTGTTTTGGCATTTTTGCTTGTAGGCACCCTACTATCCCTTCCATTTAGCGCTTATAGCACATTTGTTTTAGACAAAAAATACAAATTCTCAAAAAGCACTCCATCGCTTTTTGTGCAAGATAATATAAAATCAACCCTGCTTTTGATAATAATTGGCGCTCCGATTATTGCTCTGCTTAGTTATATTTATAATAGTTTTGACAATTGGTGGGTTATTGCTTTTATTGCTATATTTATTATCTTGATTTTGGTTAATTTATTAGCGCCATATTTTATGACATTGTTTAATAAGTTTGAGCCCCTAAAAGACAAAAAGCTATCAAAGAAAATAAAAAAACTACTAAAAAGTGTTGGGTTTAAATCTAGTGGTGTTTTTAGTATGGATGCTTCAAAAAGAGACAATAGGCTAAATGCTTTTTTTGGTGGGCTTGGCAACACAAAAAGAGTGGTGCTGTATGATACATTGATAAAAAAGCTAACAACAAAAGAGATATTAGCAGTATTAGCTCACGAGTTAGGGCATTTTAAAAATAAAGATATTATAAAAAACATTGCGATTATGGGCTGTGTGCTTTTTGTGTTTTTGGCGTTTTTTGGCAATTTGCCACTTAGCTTATATCAGGGGTTTAATTTAGAGCAAAATGCAAGCTCTTTTATGGTTTTGTTTTTGATATTTAGTGGAGCATTTGGGTTTTTCTTAACGCCTTTGATATCTTTTATTAGCAGACATAACGAATATGGTGCAGATAAATTTGCAGGCAAGCTAACAAGCAAGAAAGATTTAGTAGATGCTTTGCTTAAACTTGTTACACAAAATAAGTCTTTTCCGTTTTCTCATCCTTTGTATGTGTTTTTTTATTATTCTCACCCTACTTTATTGCTAAGGTTTAAAGAGTTAGGTTATGATATATATACTCAAAAGTTCAAAAAAGATAAGAGTAAGGATAAAGAAAAAAAGAAAACTAAAAGCAAGAAAACTAAATAATGAAAGCCCTAATAGCCCTACTTCTACCTCTGTTGGTTATAGTGGGTATAATAGCCCTTATTGCAAAGCTAATAAACAAACAAGTGGCAAAAGTGTTGATTGGAGTATTTGTTTTTTTATTGCTTGTTTATGGTGTTATTTTACTATTGCAACCAAGCAGTTTTATAGAATATAACACAGATTTTAGCAATGCCACAAACACTCATTTGCAAAAATACTACTAATCAAAGCATATCAATACTATCTATTATATAAGCCTTATAGCTTTGTTGTTTATAATCTCATAAAAATAATCTTGTTTATGATTGTCATATAAAAATATTACCCTATAAATATATCTGTGCTCTTTGTTTGGAAAAATTACAATATTTACTCCATAATCAAAAAGCTCATGCTCTTTTAGATGTCTTAGTATGCTCATAATATGCTTGTATTTTGCATGCATACCTTTTGAATATAGCACCACGATAGAATCTTGCAGAGAGTTTGGGTCATCTGATTGCAGATATAGCAACTCTTGGAATTGTTGCATTTTGTCGTTTTCTAACACCACGCAACCACGAGAGAATGGGTTTCTTTTTGTTTTTTTAGGGTAGCCATGCACCCAAATGCCATGCCCCGTTTTGTTGTTGTGCAAGTCAAAAGAAGAAGGATAATCTAACACAAAAGCATAATCACCATAAAACTCTGGCAAAGAAGTAGTGTTTGTTAGTTTAGAGATTAGCAAATATGAGCCCGTTGGTGTTTTGTTGTCGCCCTCTTTTTGTTTGTCGCCTTTATTTTTGCCTATCAAGGCTTTGTATTGTAGTATTAGTTTATTGTTTTTATAAAATCTAAGTGTTTTGGTGTTTTTATTTACTGCTATTATATTGTGAATGCTTTCAAAATACCCGTATTTGTTTTTATAGGCTTTTGCTTTTTGCACTGATGGCAAGGTGGGCGAAACACAAGCACCAAACACTACACCAATTATACTCACCAAGCATATATTGCCGAGCAAATTTGAGTAATTTATTTTAAAATTATGCTTCATTTATTTTATTTTTGAGTGTGCTTTTATTGCTTTTTGCAAGTCTTCTTTTGTATCTATCCCAAAGCTATTTGTCTTTACTTCTATCATAGAAATATCATATCCACCCTCTAACACTCTTAGTTGCTCTAACTTTTCTTGCTCTTCTAACACAAGCTCTTTTGCATTTAGCTCACAAAATATATTTAAGCTCTTTTTTGTGTAGGCATAAATTCCAAGATGAGCTTTATATGCTACATCTACATCCTCATCTCTAACAAAAGGTATCAAACTTCGCGAAAAATACAAAGCCTTATTTTGGTTATTAGTAACTACTTTTACCAAATTAGGATCTTGTGCTTGAGCCTTGGTAACAATCTTATAGCAACTTGCCATCTTAAAACCCAAAGAGCTATCTAACTTATTCATTGCATCTTTTAGCTCTTGGAGTATATATGGTTCTATAAATGGCTCATCTGCTTGAACATTGATAACAATCTCATCATCATCTAACCCTAAATGGTTGGCTAATTCGTTTATTCTATCTGTTCCACTATTGTGAGTGGTTGTGCTTTTGTAGGTTTTTATATTGTGTTTTTTAGCCTCATTACAAAGCTCATCGCTATCTGTTGCAATAACAACATCATCAATACCTGATACTCTAATTGCCGTTGCTATCGCCATAGGAATACCAAAAATAGGTGCTAATATCTTGTTGTTAAACCTTGATGAATTTTGCCTTGCTGGTATAAGTATCATTAATGTGCTTTGTAATAAGGTTAGATGGTACGCCTGGCAGGATTCGAACCCGCAACCACCGGGGCCGAAACCCAGTGCTATATCCAGTTAAGCCACAGACGCATCAAAGCAATTATACCAAAAAACCAAAAAGAGTTGGGTATAATCTACCAACAAACAAAACAAAGATGGTAAATGACAAAATTTTTTATTATAAAAGCATTACAAGGGAGATTTTCTAAATATAATAAAATACACAAGATATCAAAAGTTGCTACAAAAGTTATTGTGATACATTTTGATAATGGTAGTGGGGATAGTGCTTATTATTTTGATTTTAATCTCGTTAGCGTGTATAAAAAACCACAAGAGCAATCAGATGATAACTCTCAAGTTTTTAACTCTCCGTTTGATTTGTTTTTGAAAAACAAGCTAAAAAATACAAATATAGCTAATGTGGAGATTTTAAATAACGACAAAATTTTATGCTTGAAACTTGTATCAAAAAAGAGCTACAAACAAGATGAGTTTTATTTGATAATAGAGTTTTTGCCAAGAGTGGCTAACCTTATTGTGCTAAATGCCAACCACAAAATACTCCAAGCGCTATATTTCAAACAATTTCAAAACAGAAACATACAAATAAGCCAAACCTATCAGCCGCCACAAAAGCCAAATATTGAGTTTAAAAGCGACAGAGTTGATGATTTGGATAAATTGCTAATAGATAATTATTTGCAAATAAATAGCTCTGTTTTGCAAAATAAAAAAGCAGATAAAATCAAAACAATCAAATCAAAAATACAAGCTCTGCAAAAAATACTACACTCTCTAAACAACTCACAAGAGCTAAAAAAACAAGCAGATGAGTTGCAAAATAAGGCATCTTTGCTTTTGGCAAATATTGATAAGATAAAACCATACACAAACAAAATAGAGCTAAAAGATAGCGACAATAAAGATATAGTAATAGCAATAGATGGTGGTGCTAACCCTATTGATGTGATAAATAAAATGTTTGATAAAAGCAAAAAGCTAAAAGTAAAAAGCAATAAAATACATATTCAAAAAGATGAGATAGAAAGTAAGATTGAGTTTTATTCTAAGCTCATATCAAACATACAAGAAGCAAACAACGAAAACGAATGTGAGTTTTTGTATCCTACTCAAAACAAAAGCAAAAAAAAGCAAAATGAAAAAAACAAACCATATGCGAGTTTTGAATACGATGGGTTTTTGATATGGCTTGGCAGGAACGAGAGAGAAAACATCTATCTGCTCAAAAACTCAAATGCGAGTGATTTTTGGTTTCATATTCAAGGTATGCCATCTTGTCATGTGATTGTAAAAACAAAAAAGAAAACCCTGCCCGATGAAGTGGTGCAAAAGGCTAGTATGTTGTGTGCGAGTTTTAGCCTAAACAAAGGAGATGGCACTTTTAAGGTTGATTATACAAAAAGGGCAAATGTAACGATAAAAAACGGGGCAAATGTAACTTATAAGCAATATAGCAGTGTGAGTGTAAATATATAATTAGCCAATTAAAACCAAGCTATATATCCAAAACTTTGCATTTGTTTTTTTTCTGCATTAAAAAAAGGTGGCTTTGTTTTATGTTACAATAAACATCACAAAGGATATAAATGAAAAATAAAATATTTAAATTTTTAACCAAAAAGCCGTTGATGTTTACACTATTAAATGCATTGTTTGCAGGCTGTTTGTTTGCTTCTAGTTTTAGCTGGGATACAAAACAAGTGCAAGATGCAATTGCTAAAAATATTGCGATTATAGATATACGAACAAAAGAAGAATTTGCTCAATATGGCGTTATACCTACAAGCCATAAGCTTACTTTTTTTGACTCTCAAGGAAGATATAACGAAAAGCAGTGGTTGAGCGATTTTCAAAAAATTGTAAAAGACAAACATACGCCTTTTGTGCTTGTATGCGCGCATGCAAATAGAACTGGTGTTGTGGCTAAATGGCTAATAAGTATGGGGTATGTAAATACTCACGATTTAGCAGGTGGAATAATTTATGGCTGGATTGACAAGGGGCTTAAAACTACGAAAAAGTAATGTGGCTTTGGTTTAACATTATTTATTTGAGTTGGCGTTAAAGGTGCTGTAAGCCTTGCTATATGTTTTCCTTATTATTTTAAGGGGTTTTTTATTTTGCTAGATTATCTTAATGGAATATAACCCTTTAAAAAACCCTTTAAAATGCATAGATTGTGTTGTATATAATTCTATCACATTAGATTACTGAGTTTGCAATATGCTTTATGGCAATAGCTTTGTTGGCATTTATTGGATTATATTAGATTAGTAAATGGTGGAGTCGTTCGGAATTGAACCGAAGTCTTATCAAGATGATAAAAAAGCTTCTACATACATAGATAAAGTTTAAATTTCGCTATCCATCCTAAAAACTTTTCAAAAAAAGATAGTAGCTAAGATTTGAATGTCTTTTTCTACTCAATCACCTTAGAAAAATAAGCCATATAAGGGTGAGCCCCGAGTTGGTTATATGGCATCGCCAACTAAGAGCCTCTAGCTACGCAGCGTGTGCGTAAGCAGGAGTTAAACTGTTATTTTCTGCGTTTAAAAATTTGATGGGCTTTTTTACGATTGAACCCAAAATCGGTATGCTACTTTTCCTCATACAAGACAATCGAAGCCATATCGACCCCATAAAAGAAAAGCTCGTCTAATAGGCAAAAATACTATGCCTAAAAACGAGTGTAATTATAGCAAACTTATCTAAAATAATTCCCTAAAAGGCATAAACTAATATATTGCGGTGTTAGTCTTTTGGTTTTTGGCTATTTGCAGTGCCTTCATTAGAAGAATAGCAAAATTTATATCCTCTTCTTCTGATAGTCTCAACACTAGAAATACCAAGCGGTTTGTCTAATTTTTGTCTAATCTGATTTATCGCAACTTCTATTACATTTGGCGTAACAAGTTCTGGCTCTTCCCAAATTGCATCAAGCAATTGCTCTTTTGATACTATTTTATCTTTATATCTTGCGAGATGATAAAGAACCTCAAAAGGTTTGCCTTTAAGCTCAACCTCTTTGTTTTTGAAAAAAATTCTTTCTTCGTCTGGGTTAATTTTAAGATCAAAAACTTCAATTATATTTGTTCCACTAATTTTAAGCCTACATTCAATTCTTGCCAATAAAACATCTATATCGTATGGTTTTCTTACATAATCATCTGCTCCGTTTTTTAGAGCTTGAATCTCTTGTTTTGTATCAGAGCTAGAGCTTAAAACTATAACACAAGTTCTAGGGCTCACAGATTTTGCCAAAGCCACCAAATCCATTCCATTTTTATCTGGCAAAAGCCAATTTGTAACAACTAAATCATAATTCCTAATTTGAATAAAATAGCTGGCATCTTGATAGTTTTCCGCAACATCTATTTGGTATCCTTCTTGCTGTAAGCGTTCTTGCAATATGGAACTTAATGTCTCTTCATCTTCAACTATAAGTAATCTCATCTTTTTCCTTAAAATAAACTTAATGAATTATAACATAATTAATAACTTTTGCAAGTGGAATTAAAGTTTTTTTTAGTATAATCCTCTAAACAACACACAAAGGCTACCATGATTACTTTAATAAAATTTTCAGGAGAAGCATTATCCTCAGATAATGGGGGCACTATTTGTGCAACTACACTTAGTTTTATAGCAAATGAGATTGCTAAGTTGGTAAAAGCTGGTGTTAAAGTAGCTGTTGTTGTAGGTGGTGGTAACATTATAAGAGGGGTTAGCTCTTCTTCTGGTGGTGTTATCAAACGAACAAGTGGCGATTATATGGGAATGCTCTCTACAATAATAAATGGTATAGCTATACAAGAGGCATTAGAGCATATTGGCATAGAAGTAAGACTCCAAAGTGCTATTAGTATGCATGAAGTTGCTGAACCTTTTATTGTAAGAAAAGCAATAAGGCATTTACAAAAAGGTAGAGTTGTTATTTTTGCGGGTGGGACAGGAAACCCATATTTTACAACAGATACCGCAGCCACGCTAAGAGCTAGTGAAATAAACGCTAATATTTTGATAAAAGCTACAAAAGTAGATGGTATTTATGATAAAGACCCTCATAAATTTAGTAATGCAAAAAAAATAGATGCTTTAACTTATGATGATGCCTTAAATGATAATATCACAGTGATGGATGATACTGCGATTGCACTAGCTAAGAGCAATAAGCTACCAATTGCAGTGTGTGATATTACACAAAATGGGGTATTAGAAGAAATTATAAATAAAAACTATAAAAATTGCTCCATAGTTAACTAAACCAACATATAAAAGGAATTAAAATGAGACCAGAAGAGATTATTTCACAAGCATTAGAAAAATGCGACAATAACCGATACAAATTAGCTGTGTTAATTGGTAAGAGAGCTGATGAATTATCTAAGGGAAAAAGACCGCTTATTCAAAACTCATATATTAAAAATATGAAATATGTAGATATTGCATTAGAAGAAATATGCAGAGGCTTGATATTTTTAGACGAATCAAAAAATAATACAGTAGCCAATTAAATACATAAAATTGTTAATAAACCACTTTTGTAAATTAAGCTACACAAACAATAATGGACAAAATAATAGAGCAAATATGCAATAACACTTGCATTGATAGCTTATCTAAACAGCTTAAAAAATATACAGTTTTTGATGATGATTTGCAAAGAGGTTTGGATTTTTGCATAAAAGCACATAAAACTCAAAAAAGAAAGAGTGGTATTCCATATAGCACACATCCTATTGGAGTTGCTACCTTAATTTCTTACATAACCAACGACAAAAACTCCATATTAGCTGCCCTGCTCCACGATGTAGTAGAAGATACGGATTATGATTTAGACTATATACACAAACAATTTGGTAAAGATGTTGCAAATATAGTAGATGGATTAACAAAAATAACCAATATCACCAACAACACATCAAACACCACAATACAAAATACAAAATTTCTAAAAAGTGCTTTGACTTTTCAAAAAATGATACAAGCTTCTAAAAGTGATAGTAGGGTTTTGGTTGTTAAACTTTGTGATAGATTACACAACCTTGCAACTTTATGCTCATTAAACAAGGACAAACAAATACAAATTGCAAAAGAAAGCCTACTTATATATTCACCAATTGCAAACAAATTAGGAATAAGCTCTGTTAAGATAGCTATTGAGGATTTTGCCTTTAAATATGCATATCCAAAAGAATACAAGACTATAGATGATTTTTTAAATAAAAATAACCAAAATATATCTTTAATCACAAACGAATTTCACAAACGAATTCAAAATCTTTTAGATAAAGAACACGGCAAACAAACTCAAATAAACAGTAGAATAAAACATCACTATTCTACTCACCTAAAAATGCAAGCAAAAGGGTTAAATGTTGAAGAAGTATTAGATGTATATGCTCTTAGGATAATAGTAGATGACATTCAAGATTGCTACATTATTCTTGGCATCATTCACAATAATTACAAACCACTTTTAAAAAAATTCAAAGACTACATCGCCCTACCAAAAGAAAATGGATATCGCTCCATACATACAAGTGTATTTTATAAAAATCATATTTTTGAAGTGCAAATAAGAACAAAACAAATGCATCAGATAGCACAATACGGAGTGGCAGCTCATAGTAAGTATAAAGAAAAAGAAGCCATAAAGTTAGATTGGCTTAAAGAATTAGATTTATCAACTACAAATATAGAACAATCATACGATGAAGCAAAAAATGATTTTTGCAGTAACGATATAGCAGTTCATACACCAAAAGGTGACTTAATCACACTGCCTCGTGGCTCTAATGGTCTTGATTTTGCATATGCTATTCATAGCGATATTGGAAACTATGCATCACAACTATATATCAATAGTATTAAACATCCACTTTTAACACCATTACAAAATGGTGATTTAGTAAAAATTAAAACATCAAATTATAAGCAATTAAGATGCAGTTGGATTGACCTGCTTAGAACTTCTAAAGCTAAAAAAGAATTAAAAGCAAGTTGTGCAAAAAGGCTACATAAAATTGACACTAAAAGTGGGAAAATGATTTTAAAAAGCATTTTTGATAATTGCGATATTGACTATAAGAAATTTATCAAACAAAATGACTACAAAACATTAAACAAAAACTTAAATGCTATTAAAGATGTAATTAAAAATGCAAAACAAGAATTAAAAAAACAAAAAGGTTTTTTATATTTACTTAAAAAAGATAATTTATCATTAGTAAAATATAATTTTGATGGAATAATATTATATAGCAATAAGATGGTATCTAAAATAGATTTTGTTCCCTGCTGTAACCCTACTACACAAGATGATTTAATGGCTATTTATAACAAAGATACAAAAATAGCTACAATTCACAATAAAATGTGCAATTATGCATATAATCTTATCAAACAAAAAGCAAATGTAATTTATAGCAAATGGGAGCAAAAGCCTCAAACAACTTACGAGATGATTGTAAAAATAAGCAACAAACAAGGTGTTTTGGCGGATTTATTGCAATACTTAAAGAAAAAAAGTTTTTTTATATTATGTGTCCAATATGGCAGAGACAAAAGAGCATTTTTGCAATATTGTCATATCGAATTTGAGCATAAAATATCAGATATAAACAAACTAAAAACAATAATAAGCAAAAAAGCAGACATAAAAGAGCTAAAAAGCTCCAATAAACAAAACAATACATAAAAACAAAGGCACAATAAATGAATGAAAGTAAAATAAAACAACAAATAAAAAATGCACTGCAAGAAATACAAAGAGGGAGCTTTGAAATTATAGATATAGAATATGTAACTAAACTTTTGCATAATTATTTTACAAACAATGAGCCTTATACTATAAAAGCTGGGTTTGATCCAACTGCACCCGATTTACATTTAGGGCATACTGTGTTGCTTCAAAAATTAGCTACTTTTCAAAAATTTGGTGCTAAGGTTTTGTTTTTAATCGGTGATTTTACAGCAACAATAGGCGACCCTACTGGCAAAAGTAAAACGAGAGCCGTGCTTAGCGAGGAGGAAATAAAAAATAATGCAAAAACTTATGAGCAACAAGTATTTAAAATATTAGATAAAGAAAAAACACAAATTGTGTTTAACTCAAAATGGCTAAAAGAATTAGGGACTAGTGGAATGCTTAGCTTATCTACCAATTTAACAGTTTCAAGAATGTTAGAAAGAGATGACTTTTCAAAAAGATTTAAAGCACAAAACCCTATATCTATTAGCGAGTTTTTATATCCTTTGCTTCAAGGTTATGACTCAGTTGTTTTAAATAACGACATAGAGCTTGGAGGAAGCGATCAGAAGTTTAATTTGCTTATGGGCAGAACTTTGCAAAAAAACTATAATTGCAAAAAACAACAAGCTGTAATTATGATGCCTCTATTAGAGGGGCTTGATGGTGTAAATAAAATGAGTAAATCGCTAAATAATTATATAGCACTAGAAGATGTTCCAAATGATATGTATGGCAAACTTTTGAGTATTAGCGATGAGCTTATGTGGAAATACTACGAGCTTTTATCTGATAAAACGATAGATGAAATTAAAACAATACAACAAAATGTCGCCAATAAGACATTGCATCCAAAAGTGGCAAAAGAAACATTAGCATTAGAGATTGTAAATAGGTTTTATGATAAAAATAAAGCCAACGAGGCAAAAGAATATTTTAATAACACTATCACAAACAAAAACACACCAGATAATATACAAGAGTTTAAGCTACATAAAGGTGTGGCAATATGCAATGCATTAGTTGAGTGCAAATTAGAGCCATCTACTTCTCAAGCAAGAAGAGATATAAAACAAGGTGGAGTTAAGTTAGATAAAGATAAAATAACGGATGATAAATTTGTTTTTAATAAGGTGGGCATATATACGCTACAAAAAGGCAAGTTAAAATTTGCAAAAATTATTATAACCTAACAAGCACAAAGGAAAACGCTTAATGAGAGAATTACAACCATTGAAAATAGGCAAATATACAATAGAGCTTCCAATCATACAAGGTGGTATGGGTGTAGGAATTAGCTGGGACAAATTAGCTGGAAATGTTTCTTTAAATGGAGGATTGGGAGTTATATCATCTGTGGGAACAGGATATTATCAAGATAAAAAATTTGCCGATAAATTGGTATCAGATAGACCTTATCAAAGTGGCAACTTTTATTCTGCTGAGGGGCTAAAAAATATATTTAAAAATGCAAGAAAAATATGTGGTGATTTACCATTGGCGTGTAATGTATTGTATGCTTCAAACGACTATGGCAAAATAGTTGTAGATGCCTGTAAAGCTGGTGCTAATATGATAATAACAGGGGCTGGTCTTCCGACAAGAATGCCAGAATTTACAAAAAACTTTCCAGATGTTGCACTAATACCTATTGTATCAAGTGCAAGGGCTTTAAATTTGATATGTAGAAAATGGAAAAAACACGACAAATTGCCAGATGCAATCATAGTAGAAGGTCCGCTTAGTGGTGGGCATCAAGGCTTTACTTATGAGCAATGCAATGATGAAGCATTTTCTTTAGAAAATATTTTACCTCCAATTATTGAAGAAGTCAAAAAATGGGGAAATATTCCTATTATTGCTGCTGGTGGTATTTGGGATAGAATAGATATTGACAAATTTATAAAGCTTGGTTGCGATGGGGTTCAAATGGCTACAAGATTTATAGGAACTTTTGAATGCGATGCTCATAAAAAACTAAAAGAGGTATTGATAAATGCAAAAAAAGAGGATATTGAACTTTTTAAATCTCCAGTTGGCTTACCAGCAAGAGGTGTTAGAACAAATTTACAAGAAGCAATAAAAAACAAAACTGCACCAAAAGTTAAATGTGTAAGCAATTGTGTTGCCCCTTGTAATAGGGGCGTTGAGGCAAAAGCTGTTGGATATTGTATAGCAGATGCCCTAAGTGATGCACAAAGAGGAAATACTAAAACCGGATTATTTTTTACAGGCTCAAATGGATATAAAATAAAAGAATTAATTAGCGTAAAAGATCTTATGAAAAAACTCTCACAAGGCGAAGACGCATAAAAAAGACACAATGTTTTTCATATATTGTTAAACACCTGCTCTTATTGATTTGTTTATTTGCTTTTATACAAGCAAATGATAGTGCTGAGTTTTCACACGCTCAACAGCAATATATGAGTGCCATTATAAATGGAGATAGTGCAAAAGAAGCATCTGCATTAAAAAGTTTAATTTATTATGGCAAAAAACTACATATAAATACAAACAAATACAAAAAAGCATTGGGCTCTATAAAAATAAATACTGCCAAAAATAAAGCTTCTATCAAATACAAACTAAAACCGGTTTTAAAAAAAGATAGCAAATATAATATAAAATCAATTAAAGTAGTTGATAATGAAATAATCGTTTCATTTAACCATAAAATATCCAAAAAAGATTTTAGTTTTTTTGAAAAAAAGAAAGGTAGAAAATACTATGATATTTTTAATATTAAAGGCAATTTTAAAAATGCTCTAACAACTCAAATTAAACTTAAAAATGTAGATAGAGTTATAATAAATCAATACAAGCATAATGCTCTTAAAATATCATTAAAAAATAAGAAAAATCTAAATACTAAATATACCCTTAGAGGCAATGAGCTTATTATTGCACTAAATACTGCGCCTTCTATTATAACTCGCACATACAATAATAACAAAGAAAGGGTTATCGTTCTTGATGCTGGGCATGGTGGAGAAGATAGTGGCGCAAGTCATAGAGGAAAAAAAGAAAAATATGTAACCCTTAGCATTGCTCATTATTTAAAAAAAGAACTTATAGCCAATGGTTATAAGGTATATTTAACAAGAAATAAAGACAAATTTATAAAATTAAATAAAAGAACAAAATATGCAAACACAGTAAATGCAAATGTGTTTATATCCATACACGCAAATGCTGTTAGAAAAAAAAGATGGAAATATGCACAAGGCTTAGAGGTGTATTTTCTATCCCCTGCACGAAGCGAAAGAGCTAAAAATGTAGCTAAGCTTGAAAACAATTATGCTATGAACTCAATGGATAAAAAAATGCAAAATGTATTTTTAAATATACTAAATCAACCAAAAATTACACAATCTAATAAATTAGCAATTGATGTCCAATCGCATATGCTATATAGATTAAAAAATAAATATGGCACAAAAAATATTATAGATGGAGGTGTGAGAGAGGGACCTTTTTGGGTTTTGGTTGGCGCTCAAATGCCTTCCATATTGATAGAGGTGGGGTATATAACACACCCCATAGAAGGAAGACGAATAACCACGAGGGCATATCAAAAACTAATAGCAAAAGCTATTGCAGAAGGAATTGATGCTTATTTTGAAAAAAATAACCTATAATGAAAAATAATAAAATAAAACCACTAATTTATACGGCATTGTCGTATTTGGCAATTAGTATAATAATTGGTGCATTTGGGGCCCATATTATAAAACATCAAATACCCATAAAATATTTTCAAATTTTTAAAACTGCCAATACATATCAATTTTATGCAAGTTTCGCATTATTTGCATTTATACAATTATTTATATTTTATAAAAGCATTAAAATAATTAAAGCTTTTTATTTTTTCTTATTGGGCTCTATTTTGTTTTCTTTATCTTTATATATCCTGTCATTATCAAGCATAAAAATTATAGGGATTATAACTCCAATAGGTGGCATTTGTATGATTGCCTCGCTATTTTATCTCATATTTATAATTTATAAAACAAAAAATTAAAGCTATATTTTAAATATCGCATATTTGCATAATAGATTTTATTCTAGCTTCTACACTCCCATCAAAATTGCCTAAATCACTAACAACAACAACTCCACCCAAAGACACATTTGCATCTTCTATCAAATTAACATTATCGCCAAAATCAAACTCATCTTTGAGCAATAAAAAATCTTTTGGGTTTAATCTTATTTCAATTTTAGAAGCCGACTTTATTTGTTTAAGTATTGGCTCTAATGTTTGCTTTGCAATTTGCTCTGATTTATTAGATACTTCTATTTGAACTATTTTTGTAGCTAATTTAAGAGCTGTTTTTAGAACATTTGTCTCAAAATTTAAAGCAGCTCGTTCAAAAAATTCAGTATGTTTTTTTAAGTCCCTTATTCCATCAACTATTTGCTTATCTAAATCACGGCCTTTTACGCCATCATTTTCAATAGTCTCCAGCCTTTGAGAGATGCTCTCTAATTGTTTAGTTATTTGCATTACTCCTTGCAAAGTTGGGTCTACATTTCCATTTATGGACTTATCATCTAAAGAATGCTCAAAGCTATTATTAGAAAGCTCTTGTGGTGAAGTGCTTGTAAATTTTCCAAGCTCAAATGGTGCATCTTCCTCACCTCTTTTAATAATTGTTGATTTTAATGAAACATCTTGCATGCCATAACCTTACCTATAAATAAAATAAATATTTTATATATCTTCATCATCTAAGTTACGCTCCACCGTGCCTTCTTCTATAAGAGCAGAAGCTACCTCTAACATTTTAGCTTGTGCTTCTTCTACATCTTTTAGTTTAACCGCACTGCTAAGCTCTACTTCCTCTTTAAAAGAAGCTAAATTTCTTTTACTCAAACATCCTTCAATTACTGCCATATCCTCATCAGTAGCACCTTTCATAGCTTTTGCTACCAAAGCCAAATCAAGTTTACCCAATATTTTAAGTATTCCATTAGGAGCAATTTTAAGTAAGTCTTCAAATGTAAACATATATTTTCTAATTTGAGCTGCCAATTGTGGATCTTGTGCTTCTATCATTGCTAAAATCTCTTTGGCTTTAGCACCCATTCTATTTAACATATCAGCAACAACTTTTACACCACCAATAGTTTCTAATTGGGCTAAAAGAGTTTTTAGCTTAACCTCTAAAATATCACTCATATTATCTATAACATCAGATGAAACATCTTTAATTGTTGCCATCTTCATAGCTACATCAACTTTTTGCTCGTCTTTCATATTTCTAAGCACAGCAGCTGCATCACTAGGAGCCATATGTGCCATAATAACTGCTAATGCTTGAGATGATTCATCTTCCATAAAAGAAACAAATTGAGAAGGTGGAATCTTTTTTAAATAACCAAATACTTTCTTTTCTCTCTCTAATTGTGCTATTTTTGCCAACACTTTATCTGCTTCTACTTTCCCTAATGATTTATAAAGCAGCTCTCTTGCAAATTCCTTTCCGCCACTTTGTATAAACTTGCTTGTTCTAAATAATGATAAAAAAGTCTCTAAAACCGCCAAAGATTTTTGCCCATCCATGGTGGTTCTCGTATTAGAAATTGAAGCTGTAATTTCCTCTACAGATTGCATAGAAAGATGCTCAAAAAGCTTAATGCAAACATCCTCGCCAAGCAAAATACAAAAGAACCCTATCCTATCTATCATATTAACATCTTGCAATATTCTATCGTTTGCTGTTGCTTGTTTTTTATTATTCATCTCTTTTTACTCTTTACTAATTGCTCATCATCAATAAGCATATCTATCAATCTAGCTATGCCTTCTGGGTTTTCTTCAACTTTTTTTGTTAATTCTTCAATCAATACTTCGTATTTAATATAATCTGACTCATCAATATCTCTAATATTATCTAAAATTTGTTGTCTTATTTTTTGTTTTAATTTATCATCTTCTACTTGTGTGTCATGCTCTTCAAAAGTATCTAAAGGGGCAACTGTACTATTTATACCAAAACCACCTGAACCATCTGCTTTAACATTAATCCCAAAACCCTCATCGGCTAATTGTTCAATGCTTTTATTACTCACAAATCTGTTATAAAAAAACATCAAAATCAAAGCTATAAAAATATATTTTAAATATGCTCCAAACTCATCTAAAAATGCTTTAAAAAATGCAAAATATGAAAACTCGCCGTCTTCTAAAAGAGATATCTTTTGCATATCTTCTGTATGTATAAATTTAAAGGCTCTAACACTAACTTTATCTCCTCTTTCTTCATTAAAACCAATTGCTTCTTTTACAGTAGATATCATATTTAAATTAAATAACTCTTTATCCTCTATTGTATCAAGAACAGTAGAATCATAAGTTACAGCAGCTGATATTTGTGCTATTTTAGAATAGCCTCTATCTATCTCATTTATAATAGTTTTTGATATTTCATAATTTACAGTATTTTCTCTATCTGCTTTTGTGCTCTTAGAAGCAGGGGTAATCGAAGTGCCTGTAACTGGTGGCTGAATATTGCTCTGAGTCCCTGGGACAACGGCCTCATTAGTATTTCGCACCTCATCATTAATTTGTGACTCTTTTGTTTGCGAGCTTCTTATGGTTCCATCTGGCTCATATAGCTCTTTAGTGGCTGCTCTATTTGTAAAATCAAGAACAACACTAACTTTGGCAATCACCCTATTTGTTCCTAAAAATGGAACAAGAAGTGCCATAATTTTTTCTTCATATTCTTTTTCAATTTTTTTTCTATAACTTGAATGTACTAAAAATTTTTTACCATTAACCTCGCCGTCTTCTTCATCTATTAATGTCCCATCTTGCGCAATAAGAGATATCCTTTTAGGTGTTAAATCAGGTATAGCGGTAGCTAAAAAACTTTTTATGCCGACTATTTGCTTTCTTGATAACGCAACATTTGCTCTTAAATGCAAAACAACAGAAGCACTTGGAGGAGTTTTGGTTTTTACAAAAATAGAATCCTTAGGAAGAGCAATTTTCACATTAGCTTTAGCTATAAATGGTAATGATTCAAGAGTTCTTGAAAGCTCACCTTCAATAGCTCTTAAATACTTTACATTATTTTCAAATGAAGTAGAACCAAGAGAGCTTTTATCAAATATCTCCCATCCAGTGTGCTTTCCTGTAGAAATACTTGTAAGCAATTTTATTTTTGCAATATTTACATTGTCCCTGGAAGTTTTTAGTGTTAAGCTATTTCCCCTTCCTATGATTAAAAACTTTATTCCAGCTTCTTCTAATTGAACTCCCGCTTCTTGAACTTGCTCTTGAGTAAGTCCAGATGCTACTATATATCTTAGTGCGGAGTTTTCTTTTTGAATAGCGCTATAAATAATTAAAAAAACCAAAAACGAAACTAATAATGCAAACCCAGCAATAAAAATCAATTTTTGTCGTTTATTTAGCCCATCAATTATATTTATAATTTGTTCAATCATTACTTACTCTAATTTTTAGAAGATGCTTCAAGAACTGCTTTAAAAAAAGATATATCTTTTTTAGCAGAGGAAGATATTGCATTAAACAACATACTATTTTTTGAGCTTTCACTCATTTGCTTGTCTAAATTAACATTATTGCCATCATTTTGCTCAACCAAACCTTTAACATTAAAAGTTTGTATATGATAATTCTTTTTTGCAATAGGAGTAATATCTGATGGGATATGTCTTGGATGAGTTATTCTCATAGCTAACGGGGTTTGATGATAATCTGTTTTAATAGCTTGTAGAAAAACAGAATCTTTTGTTTTGTATCCGGGAGTGTTTGCATTGGCTATATTATTAGCAATAATTTTTTGTCTTTGATCCCTAAAATACATTTGAGTATATAATGTATCTGTTACATAGCTTGGTTTCATTTATTATATATTATATCCTATGGTATCAATCATTTTTTTAGTAATCTCATCTATTCCTGTAACACCTCTTTGAGCTTGCTCTAATCTTCTTTGAGCCTCTATTAATTCTACCATCATACTAACAGCTTTTACATTGCTATATTCTAAAGTATTTTGCAAAAGATAATCTTTGTTTATTTCTATGTCTTCTACCTTATTTTGCATCCTAGGCTTATAAGAATTTCCACCAACTTTTTGCAAATTATCAAATGGTGTTTGAACTAAATAAATATTCTCTATCATGGCATTATCTGCTAAAATTTCAGCATCATTTACATCAAGAACACTATAACCATTCTTATTTACCAATATTCCATCAACAACATTAAAATTTCCATCTCTACTTAAAACAACCCCATAATGTGGATCTTTTATTTTAAAGAATACATCTTTTTGTTTTATTGCAAAGTCAAGCTCTCTACCCGTATTTACAAAAACGCCTCTGCCATCATTCATATATTGACCATCAAGCTTTGGTATCGTATTTACAATCACGCTTTCTTTGGGTAAAGTTTTAATATCAATACCTTGTGCTTTTTTTCTATCTATATAATAATTAAAAGAACCTTCTGTGAGATTGTCTTGTTTAAAAGAAGTTGTATTTAAATTGGCTAAGTTATTAGATATAACATCAATTCTATTTATTTGATTTATCATACTAGCAGCTAATGGATATGTTCCTAAATTCATTTTATTTACCTATCTACTATCTATTAGCTCTTAATTGTTCTGCATCTTTTAGATGCTCTCCAAAAATACTAACATGTGGAAAATTATTCACTAAAATTTCTAAAAGCTCTATTTGAGATGCTATAAACTTATCACTCTCTTGTTTTCTCTTTCTTAAATAAACATTCTCTAAATATACTTTTTCCATAGCCTTTATTGCCTCATCTATCTGATTATGTTCTTCTGCTGTTAGATATCTGTAATATTCACTTCTATTATGTTTTGATTTTTTTCTTTTTTTTGATTTTTTAGGAGCTTTGGTTGGTTGCTCTTGCGTATTTGTGCTTACCATATTATCTATATCATCAAGCAGCTCTGATAAATCATTTGAATTATCTGCCTCATCAATCAAATTAACTACTTTTGTATCATCTCTGTTTTCGTCTTCCATAAACTATTAACCCCTAAACAAAATAAATTGAAATCATTATACCCAATTGATTGTAAAATTACAACATTAATTACAACATTAACAACAAAATGGGATATAAAACAAAAAATATGTTATAATAAACTACAATTTCAAAAAGGATACTAAATGATAAGAGGTTTATTTTCTGCTGCAACAGGAATGTATGCTCAACAAGAACAAATAAATATAACATCAAACAATATAGCCAATGTTAATACGATTGGTTTTAAATCAGATAGGGCAGAATTTCAGGATTTAATGTATGAGGGGCTAAACTACTCAGCAGGGCTAACAAGCGAAAATACAAGAAACCCAACAGGACTGCATGTGGGGCTGGGAACACGAATAGAAAATGTTCAAAAAAGTTTTAGGGCAGGTAGCTTAAAGCAAACAAATGAAGAATTAGATGTAGCTATTGTAGGAAAAGGATTTTTTAATATCTTAACTCCTGCTGGGGATATTCAATATACCAGAAATGGTGCATTTAAAATAAGCAATACAGGTGTTATAGTTAATGGTGCTGGGTATTCAGTGTCACCAGAAATAGTAATTCCTGATAATATAACCGAAATATCAATTGGGGCAAATGGACAAGTTAGTGGGCGAGATGAAGCAACCCAAACAACTGTTCAGTTAGGGCAATTGCAAATAACAAATTTTATAAACCCTGCTGGATTAAAACCTCTTGGTGGTAATTTATATGCAGCTACTGATGCATCTGGGGATCCGCAAGATGGTGTTCCTGGGACAGGCTCTTTGGGGGTTGTAAGGCAAGGTATGCTTGAACTGTCTAATGTGGCTTTGGTAACAGAAATGATTGATTTAATAACAGCACAACGAGCTTATGAAGCTAATGCTAGAAGTATCAAAACAACCGATGAAATGTTACAACAAGTAAATCAGATTAAAAATTAATATAGTTAGCTAAAAAAACTCATGGCGAGCAAGGAAGTTCAACGACTTTTGGAGCTAAAAGCAAAAAGAGATTCTGAATTTAAACAAAAAAAGAAGCTATACTACACAAGAAGAAAGCTTAAAAAATCTAATCCAGATATCAAAATGGATTTTGATTTTAATAAAATTTTGAGTGAAGAAGTTTTTAATGCTCAAATGAGAAAAATTGCTAAAATGCAAAAAGCTCATCTTGATAGCAATCAGTCTGTAATTGCTGATAATATAAAAAAATACAAAGAGCAGAAATCAAAATATTATCAAGAAAATAAGCAAGAAAGACTAAAATATGATGCCAAATATAGAGAAAAAAATAAAAAACAATTACAAGAATATAGAAAATCATACTATATAAAAAAGAAACAAAAAAAAGACGAATATAATTTAAAGGTAGATGATGGCTGATGAAACAAAAAAACCAAAGAAAAAGAAAAACCATGGTTGTTTAGTCAAACTATTTACATTCTTTTTTATTTTGCTTATTGCTTGTGTGGGTGGGGTATATTATGCTTATAGTAAAAAGATAATCACAATAAATAAGGTAATTGAGGCTATCAAAACTACGCCTATTGGAGAATATTTACCACAACAAAACAAAACACTGCAAGATTACAAATCTCCACAATTACAACCAATACAACAAGAAGATATACCATTTGATATATCTATGATAAATAAAACACGCTTAAATCAAGAATTAAAAAAATTAATACCTACAAGAGTGAGAGTTAAGAAAAAAGAAATACCAAAAGAAAAATTAATTGAAAAAGCAAGTTATTTGTTTTTGCAAGAAGCTAAATATGAAAAAATACGAAAAGCTATTCATGCAATAAAATATGCTGGCGGAAAAATAACATCTTGTGTGGTAGCTAAGCAAACATTAGTATTTGTTGGTCCTTTTTATAATGTTGCACAATTGCAAGATTTTTATTCAAAACTTGATCCTAATTATTATGATTCTGTGGGCAAAAGAATTACACGAAATACCTATGATACATTATGCATAGATGATGGGAGACAGCTTATAAGTCTTGAAAATGAAACAAAAAATAAGGCGAATAATGATTAAAGAACCAATTACAAAAAAATCTTACAATACTTTAACAACACAAATAGAAGATATTAAACTAATTAAAAAACCAAAAGTGCTGAAAGATATAGAAAAAGCAAGAGAACTTGGTGATTTGAAAGAAAATGCAGAATATCACGCAGCAAAGGAAGAACAAGCGAACTTAGAGAAACTTCTATCAAGACTTCAAGAGACTATTTTAAGTGTTGAGATTGTAGATATTGCAAAATTAAACCACAATAAAGTAACCTTTGGCTCACAAGTAAAGCTTTTGAATTTAGAAACTAACAAAGAAGTAACTTATACCATTGTAAGCAGTATTGATAGCGACCCTTCAATTGGATACATATCTTATAGCTCTCCATTTGCAAAGGCAATATTGGGCAAAGAAGTTGGAGATGAAATAGAAATAAACCTACCTTCTGGCATAACTGATTTTGAAGTTTTAGATATACAAATGGATAGCACATATGCTTAAAACTGCCATAGTAGGTGTAGGCGGATATACAGGTTTAGAGCTTGTAAAAATATTATTAAAACATCCTAAATTTAAAATAAATTATTTAGCAAACACTACTGGTGGGCAAACAATAAATGAAATACACCCAAGCTTAACAAATATATCATCATTTAAAGTTGATAAAATAGATATAAATAACATTGTTTTAAATGATATTGTTTTTTTAGCCCTGCCTCATATGCAATCTGCAAAAGTGATAAACAAAATAACAGATAAAAACAAAGATATAATCATAATTGATTTGAGTGCTGATTATAGATTAGATTTAGATATATATGAAAAACACTATTGCAAACATATAGATGCTGACAATTTAAAGCGTAGCGTATATGCACTAAGCGACATAAACAAAAAGCAGATAAAAGGTGCAAAACTAATTGCAAACCCTGGTTGCTATCCTACTGCTACTTTGCTTGCCCTACTTCCTTTTGCTTCTTATTTTAATTCAAGCAGTGATATTTTTGTAGATGCAAAAAGTGGTATTAGTGGTGCTGGCAAAGAGCCAAATGCACTTAAAACTTTTGTGAATATTGATAGCAACTGCTTTGCTTATAATACTTTTAAGCATAGACACTCGCCTGAGATAAACTTATATATGCAAAAGTTTGGCAATTATGAGCCAAATAATGCCCCACATATTCATTTCTCGCCTCATATATTGCCAATAAAAAGAGGTATGCTAATTAGCGCTTATGTAAAAATAAATAAAAATATTGATGCCTATAAAGTGCTAAAAGAGCATTATAAAGATACTCGGTTTGTAAGAGTTTTTAAAGATGAAGCTTATATAAATAATGTGGTTGGGACCAATTTTTGTGATATTTATGCAAAATGCGAAAATGGTGTGTTATTTGTTTGTAGTGTGCTTGATAATTTATTAAAAGGTGCATCTTCATCTGCTGTTGTAAATGCAAATATAGCTTGTGGTTTTGAAGAGGACTTAGGCATAAATTCAATAGCCTATATTCCATAAGTTACAATAATGATAACACTAAAAGGCAATATGGCATTTATTAGTGATTCTCACTACAATAAACAAAGAAACGAATTAAACACCCATCTAACAGATATGCTAAATGCCAAAAATAAATATGCAAATATAAACAACCTAATACTAATGGGTGATATATTTGATTTTTTATGCGAAGGTAGCCAATATTTTATAAACTCCAATTGCAAAACAATCAACCTAATAAATAAAATTGCTACAACAATAAAAGTATTATATTTAGAAGGTAATCATGATTTTAATATAAAAAGTTTATTTCCGAACTTAACAATAATACCAAGAGAAAAACAACCACTACATATAAACAATAATAATACCAATATTATACTCGCTCACGGGGATATATTTACTCCAACTTTGTATAATTTATACACTTATACTATACGCTCTCAAAAAACAATGTCGCTACTAAATTATATAGACTCAAAAATAAATTATAAAATATCTAAAACATTAGAGGCAAAACTTCAAAACAAATTTATCTGCAAAAAGATGGCTTCTTTTGAAGCCTTTGCAAATAATAGAATAAAAAAATATGACAACTTCTTGCAAACACAAAACAAAAGCTTTAAATCATACACAATTATAGAAGGGCATTTTCATCAGGGAAAAGAGCATAAAAACTATATAAATTTATCATCTCTTGCATGTGAAAATAAAGCAATTATATTTGAAAATGGCAGTTTGAGAGTTTATAATTTTCAGAAAAACAAATGAAGCAAATTGCAATTTTAGGGCCAACTGCATCAAACAAAAGTAATCTATCTATGCAAATAGCAAAAAAATACAATGGGATTATTTTATCGCTTGATAGTATTAGTGTGTATAAACATATTAATATAGCAAGTGCAAAACCAAGCAAACAAGAGGCAAAAGCAATTAGGCATTTTGGAATAAATTTAATAAAACCAGACAAAAAGTTCAATGTATGCGACTTTGCAAAAGAATATATAAAAGCAAGAAAATATGCAAAAAAACATAACAAAAACTTAATCATTTGTGGTGGATCTAACTTTTGGTTAAAAGCTATGTTAGATGGGGTTTGCGACAATAACACACAAGAAAAAAACAAGCTTTCTAAAAAAACAAAATCAAAAATACAAAACCTACTCAAAGACGAAAGCGAAGCATATAAATTTTTATATAAATACGATAAAAAATATGCAAAAAAAATATGCAAAAACGACACATACAGAATAAGCAGAGCATTAGAGGTTATTTTCACGCACAATCAAAAACCAAGTGTGTTTTTTGCAAACATATCTGCAAACACAAATCAAGAGACGATTAGTAGCTATTTGCAAGATATAGGGATTTTTATTATAAACACTCCATTAAATGAGGTTGCTAAAAATATACAAAAACGAACACAAAAAATGATATCTCTTGGGCTGTTAGATGAAGTGTGTTTTTTAGAGAGCAGATATAATGCTATGGCTAAATCAATGCAGAGTATTGGCATAAAAGAAGTGCTTAGTTATTTTGATGGTGAGATTAAAGATATTGATGAGCTTATAGATAAAATAACACAAAACACAAGAGGCTTGGCAAAAAGACAAATAACTTTTAATAAATCGCAATTTAATAACTATAAAAACAAACCTATTTTTGGAAGCCCTGATTGCCTACTAAACCATGTAAAAGAATATTTAAAAATAAGCTCTAAAACAAAAAAGAATAAATATGTATGAAAAACTAAATTCAATAACTATACCTAATGACTTTATACAAAACAAGATTGCGTTTGAGCAAAACGATATAGTATTTGCAAGTTATAGCACAAAAACTACCAATGAAAATATCTTAGTAAGAGCATTGATGCATTGTATGATTATTGTATTACAGGGCAATAAAATAATAAGTTTAGAAAATCAAACCATAAAAGCAAATGAAGATAGTATAATATTTTTATCTCA
>CAZXTK010000009.1:27766-29100 GCA_964643665.1 uncultured Campylobacterales bacterium | reverse complement strand
CTAAGTGAGCAAAGCGAACGAAGAAAAAGAAGGTAAAGAAAATAAAGATTAAAATTAAAAAAAGAATATAAGGAAAAAATTGAATATAAAATATAAATAAGAAGCTATTACCAAAGCATTATAGATTTACAAATAAAAAGGAAGTGTTTAAATAGCAAGTTATGCTACAATGCAAAAATATTATAAAAATAATAACAAGTAGGATAAATGAAAAATTTAAAAATATATTTACTTGTTTTGGCTGTAATGCTTTTGAGTGCTGGATGTAGTAGCGAAATATTAAATCCACAAAAATCAAAAAAAGAGCACGACCCAGATAAGCCATTATCTACCCATGAGTATCAAAAAATGCTAAAAGTAGGAATGGATGTTGATTGGTGTAAAACCAACCCAGGCAGAACTGCTTATCAAAAGGCTCACACAAATGGCATAAATGTAGCACAATTGTTTAAAGATAGGGGCTTTTCGCATGTTAGGATTAGGCTAAAAGATAGTGTAATAACTGACCCTACTTTGTTAGATGAACTAAAAGTTATGATAGATGATTGTATAAAAGCTGATATTATTCCTATTATTGCTTATCAGGCATATGACTTTAAGATTGACCCTGCAAGTGATGATGCTATTGATGATGTTGTAAAATGGTGGGAAAAGATAGCAAATGCTTTTAAAGATTATCCTTATATTGTAAGCTATAACTTAATAATTGAAACAACGCAAGAGGTTAAAAACCATAACGATAGACTAAACTTGCTTTATAAAAAAACTGCTGATGCTTTACATAAGATTGATGAGAATAGAATACTCATAATAGCTCCAAATAAAATCTCTGACCCTTATGAGCTAAAAAACCTTGAAGTGCCACAACCTAACACATATATTATGGCGGAGTTTCATTTTTATGCAGCAGGTCCTCAAAAGGAAAATAAAAGAACTGATAGAAAAATATGGAATGGTGCTACTGATGGGGATAAAAAAAGAGTAACTGATAGGGTTGATGAGGCTAATAAGTGGTCTAAGGCAAACAATATACCTGTGTGGGTGGGTGCTTGGATGGCGAATGATTATAATACACAAAATGCTATACAATCAGGCACTCTTAGCGATGGTGCTCCTTGGGGTGGGAATTACAATATACAAGAGCAAATAGAGTTTGCTAACTTTATGCGAGAGTCGTTTGAGGATAAGGGCATACCTTATGCTGTAAATTCTGATACCAAATACTTTAATAGAGATACAAATCAATGGTATGATAGTGTGAGTGATGTGTTAGATGCAATTTTGGGCAAATAGATTTATAGTTAATGTCTTTATCGCTTTATTTGCTTATTGGT